>JANMVY010000117.1:0-1697 GCA_031393535.1 Actinomycetes bacterium
AACTCGTTGGGCGAAAGGTAGCATCTCGTCGTCACTTGCCGTGCGGGCGGACCCACTCAGGGAGTGTCATTCACATGATGCCGGTTCGACTCCGCGCGGCCGGTGCTGCGCTGGTCGCCACGTTCGTCCTCGCCGCCGGCCTCGTTGTCGCGCACGGTTCACTCGTGCCGACGAGCGCAGCCGCGGACGCGCCGTTCACCTTCGAAGGCGGCGGATGGGGTCACGCCGTCGGCATGAGCCAGTGGGGCGCCAAAGGCCGCGCCGACGCCGGCCAGACGGCCGCACAGATCATCGCGGCGTACTACACCGGAACGCAGATCACCACGGTCGCGCAACCGACGGTGCGCGTGCACCTCGCCGACACTGCGAGCACCACCATCGCCTTCACTGCGGCGACCATCATCACGGGCAACGGAGGTTCACTGGCTGCAATCGCCTCCGGTGAGACCGTCGAGATCACAGCAGTCGGTGCTGTCGTCCAGCTGCAAGTCACCGCGCCGGTCGCGAAACCGCCGGTCGCGCTCGCCGCGAACGACGTGGTGGTGGCACCGCTCAACGGCGCGCCGGCCCGCGTGTCGGCCACGGGCAATCGCTACAACAACGGGCGTCTCGTGATCCGGCTCGCCTCGCCCGGATCGCTGCAGGTGGCGAACGACTCGTTGACGATGCAGCAGTACGTCTACGGGCTCGGCGAGGTGCCGTCGTCGTGGCCCGTCGAAGCCTTGAAGGCACAAGCCTTGGCCGCCCGCACCTACGCGTACAAGCGGGTGGCGAACCCTCGGTCGAGCACATACGACATCCTCTCGACCACCAGCGACCAGGTGTACTCCGGCTATGAAAAGGAAGCCGGAGCATTCGGCAGTCAATGGGTCGCGGCGGTGAACGGCACCGATCAACAGATCATCACCTACGGCGGTGCACCCATCGATGCGCTGTACAGCTCGAGCAACGGCGGCTACAGCGAGGACTCCGAGTACGCCTTCGTCACCGCACTCCCGTACCTACGCGCCAACGCCGACCCGTTCGACAACACGCCCGGCAACCCCAACTTCCGCTGGACCCGCAGCTACACCGGCACCGAGCTCGCGCAGTACCTCAACGCGTACCGATCGGTGAACCTCGGCACGGTCACCTCGTATCGGGTCAGCGGCAATCTCAGCCGAGTGGGTCGTGTCGACCGGGCGAACATCACGCTCCTCGGCACGAACGGCTCATCCACGGTCACCGGCGCGCAGTTCCGCAGCATGATCAACCAGGGCGCACCGTCGAACCGCCAGCTCCAGTCCACACTGTTGTTCCTGCGACCCATCGGCTCGTTCGACGCGGTGACCAGCGCACCCGGCGTGGTCAACGTGAGCGGCTGGGCGCTCTTTCAGGGCAGTGCCACCCCGGCGTTCGCGCACGTGTACGTCAACGATCGATTCGCCGGCGGCGTCGAAGCCACCGCACTGCGCCCTGATGTCGCCGCGTCGGTGCCGGGCGCGTCGGCGAACGTCGGCTTCACCATCCCCGTCACGGTCGATCGCGCGATCAACAACGTGTGTGCGTACGCGGTGGCGCCCACGGGCCTTGCGTCGACCCTGCTCGGGTGTCGCACGGTCATCGTCGACACGCAGCCGTTCGGCTCGCTCGACTTCGCCGTGCCCACCGCGGGTGGTGTGCGCGTGGCCGGCTGGGCCATGGACCCGAACAGTGCC
>JANMVY010000285.1:0-3775 GCA_031393535.1 Actinomycetes bacterium
TCGCGGTTTTGTGGGCCGTGCAGCGTGCCGATGTAGGTCTCGTCGGCGGCGAAGACGAACGAGTTGCTCGCGAGCTCGTCGACCTTGACGACCGACGACTGCGCGTCGTTGGCCTGGGCGAGATCGCGCAGGCGGGGCGCGATCGCCGCGACCGCGAGCGATGTCGCGATTGCGCCGATGAGGAGCACGGCGACGAAACGGGCGGATAGGAAGAGCGCGCGCACAACGCCCGACCCTACCGGTGCGCGAACCACCGACGATGGCGCGCCGGCTCACGCGCGGACGGGTCAAAATGACGAAGAGCCCGCCTCTGGGGGGAGCGGCGGGCTCTTCGGACTACGTCACCCTTGGGGGAAGGGCTTCAGTCGTACGCTCGTCCGGTTGGGGGGAACCGGCGAGCTGTCTATGTGACAATGACTCTATCGACACCCCGCAGGCACAGTTGAGGATTTCGCGGTGACAGCAGCCACCCGAATTTGGTGTGTGAGGCGGAATAGGGGGTTTCACATGGACGACTCGGACATCGCCCGTGTCGCGACCTGGCTCGGTTCACCGCTGTGCATCGATGGTCGAGCGACCGGCGGGTCGAGCAACGTCACGTGGTTCGTGCGCGTCGGTGCTCGGCTCGCGGTGTTGCGTCACCCGCCGCGAGACGCCGCACTCCTCTCGACGGCCCACGACGTGTTGCGCGAAGCACGTGTGCTGCGCGCCCTCGCCGATGACCACGGAAACGTACCGATACCAGTGCCTGAGGTGTTTGCCACGTGTGCCGACGATTCGGTAATCGGCGTGCCCTTCGTGATCACCGAGCGCCGCACCGGGGTGTGCCTGCTCACTGCCACGTTGGCCGACCTCGACCCGGTCGCGCTCGCGCACGGCGCTATCGACACGCTGAGCAATGTTCACGCGGTCGATGTGGTGCGGTTAGGGCTCGACTCGCCCGAGCGGAGCTACCTCGCGAGGCAGATCGATCGATGGGACCGCCAGCTTCGCCAAACCACGACCGCGGCGCGACTCGGCGACCTCGCTCCGATCGTCGCGTGGCTCCACCGCGAGCGGCCCGTCGACGAAGCGCGTGCCCTCGTGCACGGCGACTATGGGTTCCACAACCTACTCGTGTCGACCGACCGCATCGAAGCAGTGCTCGATTGGGAGCTCGCCACCGTCGGAGACCCGATCGCCGATCTGTTCTCGTTCCTCAAGTCGTGGGGAGCCGGCGCGGCCGCGCCGAACACTGCGAACGACGCGGTGGCGCTCCGACTCGGCTCCCCCACCCGCGACGATCTGTTGGCTCGCTACGAGCAGCGCAGCGGGCGTGACGTGCGCGCCCATGCCCGCTTCTACGACGCCTTCGGGTTGTGGCGCAGCATCGGCATCTTCGAAGGTATCCACGCACGTTCGGGCGGTGCTCGCTTTCTCGACGAGACACCCCAGCTGGTCGCCGCGATCACGGCCATGATGACAGCCGTCCCCGACACGAGGTAACCCGGTGTTCCAGATCCCCGACCATGTGCGTCCACTTCGCGACAGCGTGCTGCGTTTCGTCGACGAGCACGTGATTCCGAATGAGCGCGGGCTCGATCGCCCGTGGGCTGACGCGCTCGCATTGCTCACCGATCTACGCGAGCGCGCGAAAGCAGCGGGGCTCTGGGCGCTCGGGCACCCGACCGAAGTCGGTGGTGGAGGTATGCCGATGCGTGACTACCTGTTCGTGAACGAGGCCGTGGGCCGTAGCGAACCCGGCCAGGCGGTGTTCGGCACCAACACGTTGCAGACGGCGTTGCTGTTGCACAAGCACGCGAGAGCCCCGTGGCGCGAACGGTTGCTCATGCCGCTGGTGGAACGCGGGCACGGTGTGAGCTTCGCGGTCACCGAGCCCGGTGTCGCGTCGAGTGACCCGACACAGTTGCGTACACAGGCTCGCCTCGAGGGTGACGAGTGGATCATCACGGGCCGCAAGTGGTTCACGTCATGGGTCGACCGATCGGGCCACGTGATCGTGATGTGTCGCACCGAACCAGCCGATGCGCCGGTGCACCAGGCGTTCTCGATGATCGTCGTTCCCACCGACGCGCCCGGATTCGCGATCGTACGCGATCTCGCGGTGCTCGGCCTGCACGACGTGCTGTCGGGCCACTTCGAGTTGTCCTTCGACGAGGTGCGCGTGCCGGCCGACGCCTTGCTCGGCCCCCGTGGCGGGGGGTTCACACTGTCGCAAGAACGGCTCGGACCAGGCCGCATCTATCACTGCATGCGCTGGCTCGGCCAGGCTCAGCGAGCCTTCGACCTCATGTGTCGACGGGCGAACGAACGCCACACCGGCGGGCGGCCGCTGGCCGATCGTCAACTGGTACAGAAGATGATCTTCGACAGCTACCTGCAGATCCAAAGCGCGCGGTTGATGGTTCTGCACACCGCGGAGCTCGTCGACCGCGGCGATCAGGCCCGCGTCGAGATCAGCGCCATAAAAGTCCAGTGCGCCCAAATGGTGCACGACGTGGTCGACCGCGCGATGCAGGTCTTCGGCGGCGAGGGCATGACCAACGATCTCCCGCTCGAGGCGATGTACCGGCACGCCCGTTATGGCCGCATCGTCGACGGTCCCGACGAGGTGCACGTGCAGCGCGTCGCCCGCCAGATCACCCGGTGCTATGTCGCAACATCGGACACTTCGCCGGTGGGCTGGGATTTCGCCGACCGCTGAGCGCGCTCTCTCATCCGACCGCGAGACGCGAGACGCGAGACGCGGTTCAGGCGAGCTGGCCCCCGTCGACGACGAGCACGGTGCCGGTGACGTAGGACGACGCGTCGGACGCGAGAAAGAGCGCGGCGCCGATGATCTCGTCGGGGTCACCAACGCGGCCGAGCAGCGTGGCTGCGGCTGCGGTTGCGGGAAGCAGCTCGTCGCCGGATGTCAGCATTCGTGTGGCGAACGGACCGGGGGCGATCGCGTTCACCCGGATGCCGCGCGGCGCGAGCTCGGCTGCCAACACCTCGGTGGCATGGCGCAATGCAGCCTTCGCCGAGCCATACCCGAGGAGGCTCATCGAGCCGCGCAAGCCGCCGACCGACAACACGTTGATCACGCTCGCTCCGGGTGACGCGGCGAGGTGGTCGACCGCGGCGCGCACGAGCAACAACGGCCCGAGCAGGTTGACGTCGAGGCTCTTGTACCACAGCGCCGCGTCGAAGTCCGCGAGACTCGTGCGCAGCGGTGTGGCCGCGTTGTTCACGAGGCAATCGAGGCGGCCATACCGAGCCAGCGTGGCCGCCACGAGCGCCTCGATCTGCGTCGCGTCGCCCAGGTGGCAGGCAACACCGAGCGCATCGCCGCCGTCGTCGCGGACCGTAGCGGCAGCCGCGGCGCAGGCTTCGGGACTGCGGCTCGCGACCACCACCGAGGCTCCGGCAGCCGCGTAGCCCCGGGCGATCGACAGCCCGAGGCCGCGGCTACCCCCGGTGACGATCGCGACGCGTCCAGCCAACGTGAACAGCGAGGCGGTGTCGGGTGCGACCATCGCGGGCAGCGTAGGGCATCGCCGTGATGAGCCAGGGCGTCCGGTCTGCGACAATGGCCTCGCACCGAGGCGACACCGAGGGGGAACGTTGACCGAGTACTCGATCATCGACTGCGACACCCACATCACCGAACCACGCGACGTGTGGACCTCGCGGGTGCCGGCCAAGTACCTCGACCATGTGCCCCACGTGGTGCGCAATGCCGAGGGCAAGGACGTGTGGATGCTCGACGGTGTGCAGGTCTACACCGCGGGCC
>JANMVY010000305.1:0-18624 GCA_031393535.1 Actinomycetes bacterium
GCCGCAAGGGTCTGGCGACCCTGCTGCCCCAGGGGACACAGCTGATCGGGCTCGAACCCGTACCCGATCAGCCGGGCATGTACGAAGTACGTCTCGGTCCGCTGCCGAACCGCGGGGCGCAAAAGGTCGATGACCTCGACAAGCTCGCGGTCGCGCAGGTTTTCTTCACCGCCACCGGACCGGGCCTCACCGAACAGGTCCGCGGCCTGCGTTTCACGATCGCCGGACGCGCGGTAGCGGTGAACACCGATCGCGTAACCGTCGGGCAGAGCGACTTCGTCAAGCGCGAGGACTTCCTCCGCTCGAGCCCACCGAGCGCCGTCGCACCGCCGACCACCGCATTCACTCCCACGGTGAGCACCACGCGGCCGTAGTCGCCGGCGGGGCGAGGTTCAACCGAAGAACTCTCGGGCGACGTCGAGCAAGCGTGGCGATACCTGTTTGAGGTTGCGAACCGCGTCGTCGAGGGGCACGAGAACCACAGTGCCACCCTGCCACGACACCATCTGGCCGAATGCACCCGCGTGCACGGCATCAACCGACTCGGTGCCGAACCAGGACGATAGGACCCGGTCGAACGCGGTGGGGGTGCCACCGCGTTGCACGTGGCCGAGGATCGTGAGCCTCGTCTCTATTCCGGTGCGCGCCTCGATTTCCTGCGCGATGACGTTGCCGATTCCACCAAGGCGCACATGGCCGAATTCGTCGATCGTGCGCTCAGGGAGACCGATTGTGCCAGCTGCCGGTTCGGCCCCTTCGGCCACCACGACAATGGACGCGAATCGTCCGCCGGCGTGACGCCGCGCTATCCGCGCGCACACCTGCTCGATGTCGAAGGGTTCCTCGGGCACGAGCGTCACGGTGGCGCCCCCCGCGAGACCCGCCCAGGTCGCGATGTGCCCCGCGTGGCGACCCATCACCTCGACGACCATCACGCGATGATGCGATTCGGCAGTGGTGTGCAACCGGTCGATGGCGTCGGTGGCGATCTGCACGGCGGTGTCGAATCCGAAAGTGCGCTCGGTGCCGCCGATGTCGTTGTCGATCGTTTTCGGTACACCGACCACGGGAAACCCCGCCTCGAACATCTCGCGCGTCGCGCGCAATGTGCCTTCCCCACCGATGCAGATCAACGCGTCGATACGGTGGCGCTGCATCGTCGCTCGCACGCGCTCCACACCGTCGGGGATGGCGAAAGGTTGCACGCGCGACGTGCCGATGATGGTGCCGCCAAGGGGCAAGATGCCCCGACAACGGTCGGTGTCGAGCAGAAGGTAGCGGTCGTCGATCAACCCTTGCCATCCGTCGAGGAAGCCGAGCACTTCGTCGCCGAATCGGTGCTCGCCGCGACGCGCGATTCCTCGCAACACGGCGTTCAATCCGGGACTGTCGCCGCCACCGGTCAGGACCCCGAGCCGCATCGGTTCGTCAGTCATCGATCCTCCGTCGCCCCGCGCCGCTAACGCTAATCCGCCCCCGCACGTTTGGTAGCACACCCCGTCACCGCGTGTCGATGATCGACGACGGGGTACCTCGGAGCGGTGGGGGGCGGTAGCTTCGGGGCATGACCGTCGTCATCTCGATCGATGCTGGAACCACCGGCATTCGCGCGTTCGCGGTCGACGAGCAGGGCCGACCGCGGGGTCGAAGCTATCGCGAGCTCACCCAGTTCTTCCCCCGACCGGGGTGGGTCGAGCACGACGCACGCGAGATTTGGAGTTCCGCACACGCGGTCATCGGCGAGCTCGTCGCGACGCTCGACGGCGAGCCGATCGCGGCGCTCGGCATCACCAACCAACGCGAGACGGTCGTGGCCTGGGACCGTCGCGACGGCGCGCCACTCGCGCCGGCGATCGTCTGGCAAGACCGCCGAACCACCGAACGCTGCAACGAGCTCATTGCTGACGGATTTCTCCCGACGGTGCGCGCACGAACCGGTCTGGTCCTCGACCCATATTTCTCCGCGACCAAGATCGAATGGCTGCTTCGCCATGGCGCAATGACGCCAGACGCGGACCTCGCGTTCGGCACGGTCGACGCATGGCTGCTGTGGAACCTCACCGGTTCCACGACCGCAGCAGGCGCGATACACGCCACCGACGCGTCGAACGCGAGTCGCACCATGCTCTACGACTTGCATCTCGGCACCTGGGACCACGAGCTGTGCGCATGTTTCGGCGTCGGCATCGCACAACTGCCGCGCATCGCGTCGAGCATCGGGGCCATCGGGTACACGTCACGCGGTCTCCCGGTGCCGGCCGGCCTTCCCATCGCCGGCGTGCTCGGCGACCAACAAGCTGCACTGTTCGGTCAGGCCTGCCTCGACGAGGGCATGGCGAAGAACACCTATGGCACCGGATCGTTCGTGCTGACCAACGTGGGCGAACGATGTCCCCCGCCGGCCGACGGCCTTCTCACCACCGTGGCGTGGCAACGCGACGGGGTACGCACCTATGCGTACGAGGGTGCTGTCTTCGTCACCGGCGCGGCGGTGCAATGGTTGCGCGACGGCCTCGGCATCATTGCGTCGGCCGGCGACATCGGCCCACTCGCCGAATCGTGCGAGAGCACCGAAGGTGTGTACTTCGTGCCCGCGCTCACCGGTCTCGGGAGCCCATGGTGGGACAGCCACGCGCGTGGTGTCATCGTCGGCCTCACAAGGGGGACCTCGCGCGCGCATCTCGCACGCGCCGCGGTCGAGGCCATGGCGTTCCAGACCCGCGACGTGATCGACGCCATGGAGCGCGCGTCGGGCGTGCGCCTATCCGAGCTGCGAGTCGATGGCGGCGCCACGGTCATGGACCTGCTCCTGCAGGAACAGGCCGACCAACTCGGCGTGCCGGTGGTGCGAGCAGCGGTCGGCGAGTCCACGGCACTCGGAGCCGCGTTCGCGGCCGGGATCGGCGCCGGGGTGTGGACCATCGACGAGGTGCGCTCGTGTTGGTCGGCCGACCGCCGCTTCCTCCCCCGCACCGAACGGCGCGACACGGCCGACGCCGCGCACACCCAATGGCTACGCGCGGTCCGCGCCGCCCGCCTGCTGTGAACAACGCTGACTCTGGTCAGCCGAACTCGTTCGAGGAACGCGTCAGCCGAGCTCGTTCGAGGAACACGTCAGCCGACTATCTGACGCAGGCGCGCATCGGCGATGCGCACGAACGACAGGAACCGGCGGCGTTCGCGCATGCGGAACGGATGTTGGTCGCGACCGATCACGAGCGCCAGCGCGCCGAGCGGCGCCCACAAGATGTCCTCGGGGCCCGCGTCGCCGGAGAGTACACGATCGCTCGACTGGCTACCGCGGACGAACACGCGCACCCAGTCGGTGCTCGGTGCGCCCCCGCGTGTCGCGGACTCGACCGACTCGTCGTCGTCGAGGGCCACGGCCCACGATGCGTTGCACACGGCCATCGAGCGGTCGAGCACCATCTCGACCAGCCGCTCAGCTCGCGCGATCGCAACGATCGACGCCGCAGCCTCGAGCGCCGCGAGATCGTGATCGATCGCCGAGGCGTCGACCGGTACGACCTCCTCGATGTCGACGCCGTCGACCTCGGCGATCTCGGCGACGAGCAGGCTGACCAGCGCGGCCGACGGTAACGCGACGACGAGGTCGTCAACGGCGCGTCCGGCGCCCTGCTCGAGGATCTCGATACCGACGACATCGCCCTTGACGCTGCCGATACGGCTCGCAACCGCACCCAGCGCGCCAGGGCGATCGGGGAGCCAAATGCGCAATCGAACGAGATGCATGGGGAGAGGTCCTCTGTGGGCCGGGGCCGAAGCCCCACGGGTCGGGGACGTGCGCCCCGTCGGCGCATCGTCAGCTGAGACGAGGCAGGGCCTTTCGCAGGTTGCGAATGCCCTGCCGCGTGCGCTGCTCGTTCTCGATGAGCGCGAAACGCACGTGACCTTCTCCCCCCGGACCGAACCCGACACCGGGCGAGGTCGCGACCCCCGCCTCGCGCACCAGGAACGACGCGAACTCGACCGAGCCCAGCTCGCGGTACTGCGCAGGAATGGGCGCCCACACGAACATGGTGCCCTTGGGCCGGCCGACATCCCAGCCGATCGACGCCAAGCCGTCGCACAACACGTCGCGCCGCGATTGATAGATGTCGCGGACGAGCTTGGGGTACTCAGGCTCTTCGTTCAGGGTGACGGTGGCCGCGATCTGAATGGGCTGAAACGCGCCGTAGTCGAGGTAGCTCTTGAGCTTCGCGAGCGCGGCCACGACCTCCGCGTTGCCGGACATGAACGCGATGCGCCAACCGGCCATGGAATACGACTTCG
The DNA here is from genome assembly GCA_031393535.1 of Actinomycetes bacterium. Taxonomy (GTDB): domain Bacteria; phylum Actinomycetota; class Acidimicrobiia; order Acidimicrobiales; family WLNW01; genus WLNW01. The sequence goes on from JANMVY010000305.1 coordinate 4,294, forward strand.
TCATCGAGTACAACTCGACCGCGCATTCCTTCGCGCCGTCGGCCTGCAGGATCGACGGCGGGTCGTAGCCGTCGAAGCCGATGTCGGCGTACGCGTTGTCGTGCACGACGATCATGTTGCGATCGCGGCAGAAGTCGACGACCTTCTGGAAGAACGCCAGGTCGACGCACACCGTGGTGGGGTTGTGCGGGAACGAGATCACGAGCACCCGCGGCTTGGGCCACGCGTACTCGTAGCTGCGTTGCAGGTTCTCGATGAACTCGTCACCTTCGGCGAGTGGCACCTCGCGGATCGCCGCGCCCGTCAGGATCGGCCCCCAAATGTGGATCGGGTATGACGGCGCGGGTACGAGCGCCAGGTCGCCCGGCTGTAGCAGGGTCCACATCAAATGGGTGAACCCTTCTTTTGCGCCGATGGTGTTGATGACCTCGGTACCGGGGTCGAGGTTCACGCCCCATCGTCGCTGATACATGGCTGCGGCGGCCTCGCGCAGTTTGGGGATGCCCCTGCTCGCCGAGTAGCGATGGTTGCGCGCGTTGTGCGCGGCCTCGGTGAGCTTTTCGACCGCAATGTCGGGCGAGGGCAGGTCGGGGTTGCCGAAACCGAGGTCGATCACGTCGCGCCCTGCCCGCCGAGCCTCGACCTTCAACGCATCGATGATGGTGAAGACGTACGGCGGCAGTGTGTTGATGCGACGGAACTCCATGGCGGGTGAGTTTAGTCGCCCAGGCGCGCTTGGCTGACCCGCTTTACGTCGTTGCCCACCGCGTTCCTGCGCCGAGCAGCGCCGCGCCGATGGCGCCTGCGCGCTCGCCGAGCTCGGCCAGAACGACTCGCAGCATTGACCGTTCGGCCGCTCCGAAAACCCACGCTGGCAAGCAGCGTTCGACCGCGGCGCGCAGCGGTTCGCCGACCGAACTGACACCGCCACCCAGCACCACAAGCTCGGGGTCGAGCAACGCGACGACGTTGCCGATGCCGATCGCAACCGCGTTGGCGTAGGCATCGAGCAACGCCACACCCTCGGCGGTGGCGAGCACAGCCGTGTCGAGCACACCATCGACCGCCCGCTGCAACGCCGTTCCTGAGGCGTACAGCTCCCATGACCCGCGCCCACCCGTAACGTGGGTGTCACCGTCGAAGTTGATGGTGAAGTGGCCGGGTTCGCCCGCAAACCCGTGCGCGCCGCGGACGAGCTTGCCGTTGCACACGATGCCCGCGCCGATACCAGTGCCGAGGGTGATCACGACCAGGTCGGCCACGCCCCGCCCCGCGCCGAGTCGAGCCTCGGCCCACGCCGCCGCGTTCGCGTCGTTGTCGACGCGAACCTCGACACCAAATCGCGCGCTCAGCCGAGCCACGAGATCGAGCCGTTCGGGATGCGCCAGGTGCGGCGACACGCGCACCTCGCCACGAATGGTGACGAGTCCGGCCACGCCGATCCCGAGCGAACCAACGGGCACAGCCAGAGCGTCGACGGCCGACGCGATCGCACGGACCAACGAGTCGGGATCGGCAGGTGTGGCTGCCCGGTGTTCGGCGACCACCGTGGCCGTGTCGTCAAGCGCCACCGCGTACACCTTGGTCCCGCCGATGTCCACGCCTATTGCGAATTCGTCGGCCACCTCTGCATCGTATGAGATACACGCGGTGCAGAACCGACTGCAACGTCGACGGTCAGGCGAAGAACCCGTCACCGCGTACGACACGAGTACGGTGCGACGAGCGTCCTTCGGCCCACGCGACGACCTCGGGGCCGTCTGCGAGGTAGATCACCTGCAGGAACAGGCTGTAGCCCTCGACCCAACCCAATAGTTCGGCCCGTTCGGTCGCGGGCAGCCCCGCGAACGCATTGTCGAGCACGAGTGGGACCGGTCCGTCGATCCCCGCGTCACGCAACTCGGTGATGCGGGCCTCCAGCACGGCCGATAGCGCGTCCACCCGATCGGGAATCGGCTCGCCTTCGGGTTGATCGGCTTCGTGGTCGTCCTCAGGGCGCGCCGCGTACGCCGCCTCGAGCAGCGACAACTTCGCCGCAGCGGCATCGGCGAGCTCGCGGCTGATACCGAGCAGCACATCCTTGTGGGCGACCTCCGCGCCAAGCTGCGCCTCGAGCTCACCGACGCGCTCGCACTCCGCGACGAGCTGCGCCATGCGAATGACCGCGTCGCGATGGGCCCAGACGCGCTCCTCCGCGCGGAGGACATCGACGCGCGCGGCGTGCAACCGTTCGGCGCCGAAACCGTCGATCTCGTCGACCGCTCCGACGACCTGTATGCGGTCGAGTGTCTCGCGCGCTTCGTCAAGCTCGTGCGCACAATGATTGGCGTCGAACTCGAGTTGTGCGTGAAGTGACTTGACCTGGCGCACGTCGGTGAGCCAGAGCATTGCCGCTGTCTGGAGATCTTCGATCGTCGCGTGCGATTCGATTCCGAAACCGAGGTCGATGAGACACGCGGCGAGAATCTCGCGCGCCGCGCCGACGTTCATCGTCGGCGGGCCGGGATCAACCCGCAGCGCGCGCAGTGCGCCTTCGACATCATCGACGTCACCGACCACGGCGTGCGCAGCCTCCTGGAGTCGCTCGAGTCGATCGAGGTATGCGTAGAACTCCGGGTTCTCGCCGAGTTTCGCCATCACCCGCGCCCACACTCGTTCGACCTCCTCGAGCTCTCGGCGCGCGAGCTCGAGCTGACGCTTGTTCTCGGCAGTGCTGTCGAGCATCCGCGCACCCATGATGAACGCGGACCACGTCGGATACCCCAACCGATCGAGCACGATTTGTTCCTCGGTGATCGCGAAGTCGAGGAGTTTCCGCGAACGGCCGCCGAATCGACCCGACACGCGCCGCTCCGCTGCGAGGACCGCGTCGTGTGCCCGCTCGAGCGTGGTGATGTCCTCGATGTTCGTATGCGCCGGTTGCAACTTCGTCTCGGCCGCCGCGAATCGCTCGCGCGCGTGATCGAGTCGATCGTTCACCGACAACATCCCGCCCTCCTCCGACGCGACGCGCTCCTCGAGCGCCGCGATCTGGGCGCGCAGCGAGCGGTAGTCGTCGGCGAGGCGGATCGCTTCGGGCACTTCGATCGGCCCGTCAGCTGTGACGACCCGCGCGATGTCGAGTGCCTGCTCGACATCTGCGGTGTCGACCGGGACCAGCGCGTGCAGCGCGCTGTCGATCTCGAACAACACAGCCTCGAGTCGGGCTATGCGCCGTGTCGCCGCGTCGGCGGTCTCGCCACGGCACACGCCGGGCAACGCGCCCGTTTCTACCTCGAGGCGAGCCGCCGTCTCGAGGGAACGATCGCGTACCGTCGCCGCGATCGGATCCACCGCGTCACGTGCCGCGGCGATCTTGTCGGCCAGATCCTCGTCGGCCACGATGGCCCCACGGTGCTCGGCATGGCTGAGCTCCGCGCCACGCTCGAGGACCTGCAAGCTCTGCATCGTGGTCTCGTAGGTCGCGCGGGCCCGTTCGAGTTGGCCCTCGTTCACCCGTAACGGTCGTGCTGTCGCCCGAGCCGCGGCGACCTCCAACTCGGCGATCACCGCCTGGAACGGTGTCGCATCGAGCATCACCGCGACGTCGCGTTGCATGAATCGTTGTGCGAGAGCGCCGGGACCGACCTCGCGCGAGGAGCCGCCGATGTCGACGAACGCCGAGGCACCACATTCGACACCGGCGAGCAGTGACGGGATCGCCCCGGCGACGAAGGCGCGAGCGGTCGACGACATGCCCGACACCACGGTGAGGTTCCCGGGGAAACGCACCGTGGAGCGGTGATCTTCGATCAGACGCAGTTCGAGCAGACGCATGCCTTGGTCTGATCGGCGCTTCACGGTGGATTTTGAAGCCTTCGGCGCGAGCCGACTCGAATTCTGCTGGTCGCGAACGAGAGATCCCCCGAGCGCGAAGGTCACCGGGCTCGAGGGTCACCGGGCTCGAGCAGGTGCTCAATCGTCCAGTGGCGCGACAGCGGCCTCGGCCGCGACCTTCAGCTCGTCGAGGGCAGTGTGGACGATGCGCGCCTCGGCCCGACGCTTCACGAACCCCGGCAACGGCACAGCGAGGTCGACGACCAGGTAATAGGTCACCTCGGTTGTGTCGGGATCGCCCGGGACCGGCGCGAACTCGTACTCGCCGTCGAGGCGGGTCATGAGGTCGCCGCGCATCAGCCGCCACGACAACCGCAGCGGGTTCGCACCGTAGTTGTATCGCAGGACGTACGTGGTGGAACGCCCCATCGCTGCGGCGCGGAACTCGACCTCGCCGGCGCGTCCAATGTCATCGGCGGTGAGGACAGTGGCCTGCTTGACGTCGTGAGCCCACTCGGGATAGCGCGTAAAATCGCGTGCTACCGCGTAACAGCGCTCGGGCGACGCGTGGATGATCGCCCGTTGGGTGGCCTGGTCAGTCATCGTCGGGCACGCTAGCTGACTCCTCGGGACGAGTCGGGTACCTGCCGTGGAATGCGCCCCACAGCCCCGCGACTCCGACACCGAACATCGGCACGAGCATCCCGTAGGCGAGCGAGCTGAACGGCCGTAGGGACGCGGTCACCATCGCGACCACCGTCTGGAGCGCGAGCGACCCGAGGAGCGCGACGCGAACTCGCAACGGCGCGCTGCCCGACAAGAAGTAGATGCCGCCCACCCCGAGCACCTCGGTACGGCTCCGAGCGACCGCGCGGAAGTATGCGATGAAAAAAGCGGCGATGCCGGTGAAGAACATGACGACTGCGACCACCACCGCAACGCCACGTATCGAGCCGAAGAGCACCGCACCGAACGCAGTGACGACGAAGGTCGCGGTAGTCCCGAGCGCTATGCGGATCAACACGTCGCCGCGAGCCTCAGGGACGGGTGCGGCGAGCTCGGCAGTGGCCACGGGGCATCATCGCGCGTGTCGGCACCGTGCGACTCGTCAGGGATGAGCGATACCGCGTGCGAGTTCGTCGTGCCACGCGCCGAAGGCGTCGCCGAGCCGGCGCGCAAGGATGTCGTAGGAGAACTCGTCGACCGCGCGGCGCCGACCGGCGGTTGCCATCTCGGCCCGCCGTTTCGGGTCGCGCAACAACGCCCCGAGCGACTCGGTCACCGAAGCGGTATCGGTTGGTCGCGCGACCACGAGGCCGGTCTCGCCGTGCACGACTGCGTCGGCCGCGCCGCCGCTCGCCCCCGCCACCTGGGCCACACCGGCGGCCGCCGCTTCGACGAACACGATGCCGAATCCTTCTTGTTCCAGGCCACCCCACCGGCTGCGGCAGACCATCGCGAACACGTCGCCACAACCGAACAACGCGGGGAGCAGCTCGTCGGAGACGCGGCCGAGAAACCGCACCGGCGCGCGGGTCTCGACGGCCAGACGCTCGAGCCGACCACGATCGCGCCCACTGCCGGCGACTGCGACCACGAGGCCGGGGAAGTCGTGCGCGAGCACGGCCGACGCACGGATTACGGTGTCGAAGCCCTTGCGAGGCACCAAGCGGCTGACGCTGACGATCAGCGATGCATCGACCGCTATGTCGAACGACGCGCGCGCCTGCGACCGCTGCTCGAGGTCGAGCGGTTGGAAACGTTCGGTATCTACCCCGGGTGGTACGACCACGGTGCGCAACTCCCTGCGAGCCGCGCGCACGGCAGCCGCGGCAGGGTATGCGCCGGCGGCGATGACGATGTCGGCGCGCCGCAGGACGCGGGCCAGAACCTGACGGGTGAGCGGAAGTTGCCCTGGTATCGCGACCTCGGCGCCGTGAAGGACGACGCCGTAGGGCAGGTCGAGTTTCGGGCCGATGATGCCGAGTGGCATGGCGGGGTCGATCACGACGAAATCGGCGCCGATCTCGGCCGCGAGGGCATTGACGCGACGGACCATCCACGGATGAGGCAACAGCACCGGCTCGCGAGTGCGCACAACGCGGAACGGTTGGGCGGTGTCCCAGGTGGCGGCACCGGCATGGGGCGACGTGAGCACCGTGAACGACGAGGGGTCGAGGCGTCGCCACAGCTCCCACAGGTACGACTGGATACCCCCGACCTTGGGCGGGAAGTCGTTCGTGACGAGCAGGTGGGTTCGGGTCATGGCGCGTCGCGCCGTTCGGCCGGCTCGGCCACTATGCCGTTGTCGATCGGAGCGGCCAGCTCTGCTCGGACTTCGTCGGCTTCATGATCGGCGACGGCGGCCAACAGATCGTGATGGCCGAGCCGGCGCGCGGCCCACACGGCGTGGGCGACAAGCATGGTGTCGGAGCTCGCCAGCTGATCGGCGATCGCGTTGCGGATGCGGCCGGTGACGGCCGGATCGGTCGCGGGCGCGGTGTTGGCCAGCACCACCAAGGCGTTTCGGCGCAGCCAGCGAGGGTCGCGCGCCGCGATGTACCAGCGGCCGTGGCGTTCGAGAAGCGTGGCGTCATCGGCTTCGAGCAGATCGAGAACTGGTATACGGGCCTGCGCCGCAAGCCCGGCCTCGCGCACCGTGTGGCGATCGTCGCGGCGGTTGGGCGGGCACACTTCTTGGCAGTCGTCGCAGCCGTAGATGCGGTCACCGAGCGCGACCCGATGTTCCACCGGAAACGTGCCCGGGGCCTGCAGCAGCCAGCTGAGGCACCGGCGGGCATCGACCACGCCCGGGGCGACAATAGCCCCGGTCGGGCAGCCGTCGAGGCAGCGGCGGCACGAGCCGCAGGCGTCGGCCACCGGAGGCGGATCGTGGTCGACGAGTGGCGCATCGGTGAGCACCGAGCCGAGCACGAACCAGCTGCCCCGGCCGGGCAGCAGCACGTTGGCGCTCTTGCCGGACCAACCGAGCCCGGCCCGGATCGCGGCCGCCCGATCGACGAGGGCATTGTCATCGACAACGACGCGGGTGCGCCACCCATCGGCGCGGAGCCGAGCGCCCACCTCGCCCAACGCGACCTTGAGCGGCGCGTAGTACTCCTCCCAGGCGTACGACGCGACTCTTGCGAGTGGTCCGCGCTCGTGCGTTGCGTCACGCGGGTCGAGGGCGCCATCGTCGGCGAACGGTACGGGAGGTTCGGCGCAGCGATACGCAAGGGCGCCGACGACGATGGCCCGCGCGTCGCGCAATGCCATGGTCGGAGTGGTCGAATACACGGGCTGGCGAAACGTGAACCCCATGCCCGCGTGCATGCCCGCGGCCTTACGCGTCTCGATTGCCACGCGGGTCTCGAGGAAGGGTGCGGCGGTGCATACGCCAAACGCGTCGAGACCGGCCTGACGCCCGAGGTGCTCGAGCTCAGCGACCGCGCCCGGCCACATCTGCCCCACGTGGTCGGACGTCGCGCGTCGCGAGCGGAAGGTGGGATGGGCCTGCACCTCGTCATGGTGGCACGCGACGGCCCGCGGCCCAGGCATTCGCCGCCCACCTGGCCACCCACCTGGCCACCCACCTGGGCCCGAACGGCGGGACTCACAGCACCGCGCCCACTGGGTGACGCAACCGGGGTACCAGGCCACCCTCGGAGAGCAGTCGAAAGGCGCGGAGCTCGGCAACGTCGACGACGAGGGCATCGCCCGGAACGCGGTTGCACACGTACGTGACAACACAGTCGGTGCACGCATCGGTGTCGTGCACGGGGCAGGTGGAGCAGTCGATGACGATGGATTCGCGAGGAGCCATGCCTCAGCATCCCCGCCCCCTGTGACAGTGACCGGCCGAAACAGTGACCCGCCGAAACATTGGCGGGACAGAGGTGATGGCCTTTTCAGCCGCGGGACAGAGGTGACGGCCTGCTCAGCTGCGGGCGACGGCGAGCAACTGGTGCGCGCTCATCACGTTCGCGCCTCGCCGCCGCGCCCCGTCACGGACCCGCTGATCGGTCGACGCGACTACCACTGCGCGAGCAACCGGGAAGCGGCCGATCATCGCCAGCAGCTCGTCGTCGGCCTCGACATCGGGTGGCGTGAAGCGCACGTTCACCCCGGTGCGCGCGGGCAGCGCGGCGGGCGTGCCCTCGATCGAGTCGCCGTCGAAGACCACCTCGACACCGAGCCCCGGCGAACGCGCCGCCAGGTCGGAGAGAAGTCGCACGAGACGTTGGCGCTGTGCGGCGATATCCGCATCGGGCCACGCGGTCATCGACACGTTGTACCCATCGACGAGCAGCATCGGCCGCTCGGTCAGCAACCAGGCAGCCCCTTCGACCGTGTCGTCGACCAGACCCCGTGGCATGCGCCGGGCGCGGCGCCGTGGTGTGGGCGTGGGCTTCGCAGCGCGCGCGGGAGCGATTACGGGCACGTCCTCGACAGGTACCGATGCCCCGACCGTGAGACCTACCGCGACGCGCAACGCGTCGAGGTCGATCGCGGCATCACCGAGCGCGCGTTCGATGCGATCGGCCAGCGTGGCGAGCCCGGCGATCGCGGCATTCGATCCTGTGGGGCCTGCGATCGATTCGACAGCTGAAGTGGGGCGAGGCTGCGCCGACGCGGCCTGCAACTCGTCGACGCGTTGCTGCAACGCGCGTCGTTCCTCGTCGCGACGCGCCAACAGCTTCTCGATACGTTTGAGGTCGCCAACCGCGCGAGCGCGCTCGGTCGACGCGTGATCTGCGTCGGCTTTCATGGCCTGGGTGCCGCCCGCCAGGGTGTCGCGCTCGGCGCGCAACGCGACGCCTTCGGCGCACAGCCGGGCGTTATCCGCCTCGAGCCGCGTGATCGACTCGCGCGACCGGGCCACCGCTCGCTCTGCTCCGGCGAGGCGCCGTTTGAGCTGTGCGTCGGATCCAACAGTGTCGATGCTCGGCGCGCCGTCGTCGGCTGCGAGATCCCCGAGGGCGCCGCGCAACTCGGTGTCCCAGCCGTCGGGCCGCGCAAGCCAAAGCCAACCGACGCGCCCGACCTCGCGCTCGGTGGTCGTGGCCTGCACGCGAGCTCGCAGGTCGGGATCGTTTTCGAGCGCCACCACCACGGTGTCGACACCGATCGGTGGGAGCTGTCGGAACCGCAGCAGCCGACCGATCGCGAGCGGCGCGGCGCGCGAGGGCTTCGCCTTCGCCTCGGCGCGCACCATGGCCAGCGTTCGCTCGACGACCGGCCGCAGCAGGTCGCGGGGGACGCTGATCTCGCTCAGCCCGCCACCTCGTCGGCCAGGCTCACGACCGACGTGCCGGTGCCGCACCACCGGCACTCGACCCGCTCGATGCTCTCGTCGAGCACCCGCTCGTCTTCGACGCTCAGCTCACCACCCACGCTGTAGTGGTGAAAGGCCGTGGTACGACGAGCGATGGTCACATCGAACCGTGTGAGGTTGCCGCACGCGCTGCATCGATACCGAGACGTCGACATGGCGCCCATAGTACCGACCGACCCAGGTGCGGACGGCCCATGCGCCACGACGTCGAAAGAACGTTTGTTCGTGAAACCCTTGACGAACGAACATCCGTTCGACTAGCTCTATGCCATGCGATTCTCGACGCTTCCCCTCCCTGCGCCGCTCACCCCCGATTTCGAGCACTGCCTCATGCATCCGATCATGCAGGGCGCGACCACCGGTCTGCAACGCAGCTTCGACGACCTCGGCACACCACTCGCCGAGGTCACCTTCTGCGTGCTCGACCTCGAGACCACGGGTGCTTCTGCCGCCGACTGCATGATTACTGAGATCGGCGCAGTCAAGGTGCGCGGCGGCGAGTGTCTCGGCACGTTCCACACGCTCGTCAACCCCGGCCGTGCGATCCCGCCCGAGATCACCGTGCTCACCGGCATCACGCGAGCCATGGTGTATCGGGCGCCGCGTATCGAAAGCGTGCTCCCCGCGTTGCTCGAGTGGATGGGTGGCGCGCTGCTCGTGGGCCACAATGTGCGATTCGACCAGTCGTTCCTCGACGCCGCGCTCGAGCGCACCGGGCGACCCCGCCTGGCCAACCGCAGCCTCGACACATGCGCGCTCGCTCGCCGGCTCCTACGAGACGAAGTCCCGAACTGCAAGCTCGGAACGCTCGCGTCGCGACTCCGGCTCGACCATCAGCCATCGCATCGTGCGCTCGATGATGCTCTCGCCACCACCGATTTGCTGCACCTGCTCATCGAGCGCGCGAGCGGGCTCGGTGTCACGGGTCTAGACGATCTCCTGCTGCTACCGAAACTCGGCGGTCACGGCGACCTCACGAAGCTCCGACTCACCGAACGACTCCCCCGCGCACCCGGGGTCTACGTGTTCCGCGGTCACCAGGGTGATGTGCTGTACGTGGGCAAGGCCACCGATCTACGCAGTCGCGTGCGTTCGTACTTCTCGTCCGACAGCCGACGCAAGGTCGGCGCACTCCTCCGAGAAACCGCTCGTTTCGAACACCGCGTGTGCGCGAACTCGCTCGAGGCCGCGGTGCACGAGCTCCGGCTCATCCACGAGCACCACCCGCGTTACAACCAGCAATTCCGCCGCACCGCGCAGCCGGTGTACGTCACGCTCACCGCCGACACGTTCCCCCGGCTGAGCGTCGTGCGCAAACCGTCACCCAAGGCACGCGTGCACCTCGGCCCGCTGTCGTCGACCCGTGTGGCGCGCCTCGTGGTCGAAGCGATCGAGACCGCTGTACCGCTGCGCCGATGCCGTGCACGCGTCGAAACAGCCGACCGCGACAGCTTGTGTACCGCCGCGCAGCTCCGCGTGGCCATGTGCCCGTGCAGCGGAATCGTCGACCGCGCTACCTACGAGGTGCTGGCCGATCGCGTCGTACTAGGTCTCACCGAGCGCCCCGAAATACTGCTCGATCCGCTGCGCGAACGTATGCGTTCGCTCGCGTTCGCGGAACGCTTCGAAGAAGCGGCCGACACCCGCGACCGCGCCGAGTCACTCGCCGCTGCGCTCCGCCGCCAACGCCGCATCGCCGTGCTACGTGCCGCCGGCCGCGTACGCCTGCGCGTACCGGGTCAGGGTGGTGTCGAGGTCCACGATGGTCGGCTGGTTCGCGCATGGCCCGACGGCGTCGATCCGCAAGCAGAGCTGCCATTCGCACCCGACTCCACTGCCACGACCACGGCCACGTCGGCCTCGTCGTCCTCGTCGGCCTCGTCGACCGCGGCGCTGACGCACGCCGCGGCCGACGAGGCACACGTCATCGCCACATGGATCGACGCGCATGCGCACCATGTCGAACTCGACGTGTGCGCGGCGGGCTTTGCCGAACCGTTTCCGCATGTGCCGACATTTTCGGCACGAACCACTCGGGTGCTCAAGCGCAACGGATGAAGCACTGCTACGGGCGGCGCTCAGCCGACCGAGTCGGCGATGACGCCGAGCAGGCGCCGGTACGCAACCGCGGCGTCACCGGAGTCGAGAGACGCGTGGGCCGCGCGCACGCCGGTCGCCAGGTCGGGGGTGATCCCGGCGACCACCAGGCCCGCAGCCGCGTTGAGCGCCACGATGTCGCGCACGGGCCCCGGTGCGCCCTCGAGCAACGACGTGAACAAGGCTGCGTTGCGTACCGCATCGCCACCGTCGATGGCCACCGCGTCGACCCGCGACAAGCCCACCGATTCGGGGGTGATCTCATAGGTATGGATCGCGCCGTGGACAAGCTCATGGATTTGTGACGGGCCGGTGAGCGCGAGCTCGTCGAGGGGACCGTCGCCGGTGACCACCATGACATGGTGCGCACCGTTGGCCTGGAGCACGCGAATCATCTTGTCAGCCTGTGCCACGTCACCGACGCCGATCACTTGGCGTCGAAGTCGGGCCGGATTGGCCAACGGACCGAGGATGTTCAACACCGTCGGAATACCTATCTCGGCCCGCACCGGCGCGGAATATCGCATCGCCGGATGGAACGTACGCGCGAACGCGAATCCCACACCCGCTTCGCGCACGCAACGCGCCACCGTGGCGGGTGTCAGGTTGTCGGGCACGCCGATCGCGGCGAGAAAATCAAACGAGCCGGACGTGCTCGACGCTTTGCGGTTGCCGTGCTTACACACCGTCGCGCCCGCTCCCGCGGCCACGAAGCAGGCCATGGTCGACACGTTGAGTGCGGCCTGTTGGCGCGAGGGCGCACCGCCCGCGCCGACGATGTCGATGGCGGTGTCGGTGAGCTCGCCGAGGTCGAGCGGCGTGGCGGCGTCGTACATCGCGTGCACCATGCCAGTCATCTCGGCGACCGTCTCACCTTTCATGCGCAACGCCACGATGAACGCCGCGATCTGCGCAGCCGATGCGGCGCCCGCGAGGATCTCCTGCATCGCCGCGCTCGCGGCCTCGACTGAGATGTCGCGGCCCTGGGTGAGCGGCCGGAGAACACTGGGCCACCCACCGATGGTGTCGATGCCCACGTGTCAATCCTCCTGGAGGTCGCCCAGCAACTCGGCGATGGTACCGGGCTCGAGCACGGTCTCGAAGCTGTACCCGGCGTGGTCGATCACCAGCGCGACCGGCTCGTCGCCGAACCGCGCGATGTGCGACTCGTCGAGGGCGAGGTGCACGTAGTGCACGGCCGATGTGATGTCGTCGCGGGTGAGCTGCGTTTCGTGGTCGGCATCGAGCGCGAACGCGACCGACTCGCCGCCGATGCGCAGTCTGACGTGGCGTTCGACGTGCACGAGTTTCGGCAGCCACTCACGCAGCAGCGCGTCGGTCGTGAGCTCGATGAACATCGTCGCCGCGAGATGGCCGGGTTCGGGGATGAGCGGGTTGTAGATGCGGAGCTCGGTGCGGATCTGCTCGTCGCTGTACAGCTTCTCTACCCGGGCCATCTCTTGAATCTGGAAGCGCACGGTGTCGCAGTTCTCGAACACGAACGTGATGTGCGGTCCGACCGACACACGCCGGCGACACTTCACGTCGATGATGTGTTGTCGGAAGCCGACGCGTTCACGTTCGTACGCGCGGATATCGGCGATGTCGGCGAGGGTGAGCTTGCGTGATGCCCGGGCTGTCATCTTTTCGGTTCCTCGGTGATGCCGTACGCGCGTGCGAACTGCTGGATCGGGTGTAGCGGCTGGACACCGGTTTCGAGAACGATGCCGCCGTTCGCAAGCGTGCAGTCACCCGCGATCGATTCGCTGCCGGCCTTGGTGATGGCGGTGGCCATCTTCTTCGCGACGCCACGCGACATGTCGAAGTTCTCGGCACGCAGACCCCAGGTGCCATCGATGCCCGAGCACTCGGCGACAACCGTGATCTTGGTGCCGGTGAGCTTCAGGATGTCGCGGCTCTTCATGCCGATGTTCTGCGCCCGAAGGTGACATGGTGCGTGGTACGTGGTGGTCGCGGGCACGGCTCCGGGGAACTCGAGATCGAGCTCGCTGCCTGCACCTTTGTGGATCTCCCACAGATACTCCGCCACGTCACGGGTTTTCGATGCGACGAGCTCCGCGTCGATGCCACCGACGTAGTCGACGTAATCCTTCTTCACGACGTAGCTACAGGTGGGTTGCATGACGATGATCGGGAGATCCTCGCCGATGCGTTCTGCGGCGCGCACCGCGTCGGCGAGCACTGCGATGTTCTTCTTCGCCTGTTCGCGGAACGTCTCGACGTCGCCCTGGTGCAGCGCCGGCGCACCGCAACACTGCATGCCATCGGGCAACGTGCACTCGATGCCATTGCGCTCGTACACCTTCACGGTGTCATGACCGACGCCCACGTTCTGGTACTCGACCAGGCACGTCGGGAAGAGTGCGACTCGCGCCTGTGTCGCACGCCCGAGCCTCGAACCGCCGCGCTTTTTGAACCACGACGAGAATCGCTGACGGGTGTAGGGCGGCAGTATCCGTTCGCTCGCGATGCCGACGGTCTTCTCCATGAGCTTGCGCATGCCCGAACCCGGCGTTCGGATCGCCCGATTCGCGATCGGCGCCGCGCGGGTGGATGCCTTGCCGACGCGATCGGGCTTCGCGAGCGCGGCGTCGGTGAGCTTGGTGCGCACCGAACGCTTCTCGTCGCGGAACCGCACCTGGCCGGCGCGCATCATGAGGCGCGGGAAGTCAAGCGCCCACTCGTGCTGACCGGGTGTGTACGGGCAGTTGACGTAGCAGAGCTTGCACTGGAAGCACTCGTCGACCACTTGGTCCTGCTCCGCGCGGGCGAGCTTGGCCGAGTCCTGGTCGTCGTGTTGATCGACGAAGGAAAACAACGATGGGAACGACGGGCAGAACTTGAAGCAGAGTCGACACCCGTGACAAAGGTCGTAGACCCGAGTCATCTCGTCGCGAAGATCTGCGTCGTCGAAATACTTCGGATGGAACGGGTCGTAGGTGGTCGTCACCAGAGCGGCTCCGCAAGGTCGGGCGGCGGCGGTTGCGCCGCGTTCTCGGACGTGGTCAAGAATGTCGATGCCCCGGCGGAGTGCCGCGAAGGCGACCCGCCCGGGCATAGAC
>JANMVY010000313.1:0-6280 GCA_031393535.1 Actinomycetes bacterium
GTTGACGAGATAGGTGTTCATGCCGCACCCGGCGAACACGGCGATCGCGCCGTCGAAACGCTCGGGCACATGGCCCGCCGACTCGATGGCTTCCCATGCGACCTCGTAGAAGTGCCGGTGCTGAGGGTCCATGATCGCCGCGTCGCGCTGACCGATACCGAAGAACCCTGCGTCGAACATGTCGACACCATCGAGCAGACCGGTGCGCGTGACGTAGTCGGTTGCGTGCACGAGCGCTGCGGGCAGCCCCGCCGCGATCAGCTCTGCCGGATCGAGGTCGACGAGACAATCGTCGCCGTTGCGGACGCGTGCCCACAGCGCGTCGGCATCGGCCGCGCCGGGGAACCGTCCCGACATGCCGACGATGGCGATGTCGGATTCGGAGAGGTCGTCAGCGTTCATGCGGGTGGAGTCCTCGGCGAATCGAGCACCAGGTCGTGGGGCGTGTCATTCGCCACCGCGACGGTTCAGTGCTCGGCGACGCATAGCACCGCGGTCGGTCGCGCTCGGCGCGGCCGAGACGGCGACGGTGGGTGCAGCACCCGACGCGGTGGCGAAGGCTGCGGCGAGGTGGGCGGCGAATGCTCGGATGGTCGGGTAGCGGAAGATGTCGGTGAGGGCGAGGGGAACCTCCGTCGCTTCGGTCAGCCGCCGGAAGACCTTGACCGCGAGCAGTGAATGGCCGCCGATCTCGAAGAAGTTGTCGTCGCGACCGACCGGGCGCCCGAGCTCCTCGGCCCAGATCTGGGCCACCAATGTCTCACGGTCGTCGGCGGGTGGCACGAGGTGCGCGTCTGGCGCGCCCATGCCCGAACCGGTGGGTGGGGCCGGGAGCGCCTTGCGGTCGACCTTGCCGTTCGGGGTGAGGGGGAACGCCGCAAGGGTCACCACCACCGCCGGCACCATGATCTGGGGTAGGTCCTCGGCCACGTGCTTGCGCAGCATGTCGCTGTCGGCCTTGCGATTGCCGTGCGTGACGACGTACGCGACCAGTTGGGGTGTCCCACTGTCGGTGCGAGCGACGACCACGGACTGTACGACGTCGACGTGTGTGTCGAGTGCGGCCTCGATCTCGCCGAGCTCGATGCGATGACCGCGGATCTTGACCTGGTTGTCAGCGCGGCCGGCGAACTCGACGGTGCCACGCGGGTGGATGCGCGCAACATCGCCGGTGGCGTAGACGAGGCCCATGCCCGGACGCTCGACGAATCGTTCGTCGGTGAGCTCGGGCCGATTGTGGTACCCGCGAGCGACACCTTCGCCGCCGATGTGGAGTTCGCCGTAGGCGCCGATGGGCAACGGCCGACCGTTCGGGTCGAGCACGAAGATCGTGGTGTTCGCGATGGGCAGGCCGATCGGTACCGCGCCATCAGGTACAGATTCGATCTCCTGGGTGAGCGACCAGATGGTGGTCTCGGTCGGGCCGTACATGTTGGTGAACCGTGCTGGGAGCAACTCGCGCAGCTCCGCGGCGAGCGCGGTGGGCAACGCTTCACCGCCCACCATCATGTGTTGGATGCTGGTGAGCGCGTGCCGGTCGGCCGGGTCGGCCACCAGCATGGCGGCGAGCGACGGCGTGCACTGCAGGTGCGTGATCGCGTGCCGCGCGGTGAGTGCGGCCACTGTGTCGTCGCCGATGTCGATGACCTCGATGTTGGTCGGCGCGGGCGCGGACGCCGCGGCGACGCGGTGGGTCTGCACGATTTCTTTGGTCTCGAGCAGCAGGTCGAACGAGTTCAACACCGCTTCGGTCTCGACGCCGAAATCGATGAGGCACGCGACTTCGTCGACGCCGAGCGCGGACACGGTCTCGATCATGTGCGCCGCGTCGTGTGGCGTACCGAACAGGCCGCTCGTATCGAGGTAGCGCGCCGCGGCCATGTCGAGCAACTGCGACAGCTCGTCCTCGGTCAGTGACTTGAATGCTTCGTCGGCGTCCTTGCCCGAGCCCGCGAAGGTGGGGAACGCCGATGCCATGTTCTTCAACAGCCCGGCGGCCGTGCCGAGGTAGCCCTTGAGGGGCAGGCGAGCCGACTCTTTCGCCTTCGCTGAATCGCGGTCGAGAAAGGTGTGGAGCATCAACGTGATCCGGCCCTCGCCCGCGTGACCTGCGGTGTGCCAGGCGTCGCGGTAGCGACGGATGTTCGCGCCGAGCTCGTCCACCGACTGCCCGAGCAGGTGCGTGAGGAGGTTCGTGCCCAGGGTGCCGGCCTGTACGAACGTCGACGGTGAACCCGCCGACGTGAGCCACACCGGCAGCTCTGCCTGCACGGGGCGGGGCAACGTGCGGATGTGGACCGGGTTGCCGTCGTGGCCGGCCATGGGCACGGTCTCGCCGCGCCACAGTCGCTTGACGGTGTCGATCATGCCGGGCAGCGCGTCCTTCGCGGACCCGTAGCCCGCAGGATTCAGGACGAAGTCGTTCGGTTGCCAGCCGGCCGCGAACGAGATGCCGACGCGGCCACCCGACAGGTTGTCGACGATGGCCCACTCCTCGGCGACGCGAACCGGTGAGTGCAGCGGCAGCACCACGCTGCCCGCGCGGATGTGGACGTGCTCGGTGTGCGCGGCGATGGCTGCGCTCACGACCGAGGGGTTCGGGTAGTGGCCACCGAATGCGTGGAAGTGACGTTCCGGGGTCCACACCGCTTCGAAGCCGTTCTTGTCGGCGAACTTCGCGCCCTCGAGCAAGAGTCGGTAGCCGGCGGCCGCTTCGGAGTCGCCGGCCGCGAAGTAGTAGAGGCTGAGCGAGACAGGTCTTGTGCTCATCGGCGGCACGCTCGTGGTCGGGGCCGTCGCGATGCCGTTGGACGCGGCGCCGTGGGTAGGGATGCCGCGGTCGGCCTTCAACACGACGTGATAGCCGCGGGTGAGGGTCCACAACAGCTCGAGCACCGAGATGTCGAACGAGAGGCTCGTGACCGACAGCCAGACGCCGGGAGTGCGGTGTTCGATCTTCGCGTCCATGGCCACGAAGAAGTTGTTGGCGTTGCGATGCGTGAGCATCACGCCCTTCGGCTTGCCCGTGGAACCCGATGTGTAGATGACATACGCAAGGTCGGTGGCGACGTGGTCGTGCGCGGCGGCTTCGATGGTGGTCGCGGGGTCGTTCGGGTGCACGAGCGCGAGGCCGGGACGCGACAGACGCACCGCGATCTCGCCTTCGGCGACGAGGGCTTTGATGCCGGCATCGTCGACCATGAAGTCGAGACGATCGTCGGGGTAGGTGGGGTCGAGCGGTAGGTACGCCGCGCCGCAGTCGAGCGTGGCCAGCACGCTCACCACCATGTCGATGCCGCGCGGCAGCGCGATACCGACACGGTCGCCGCGGCCGACGCCCGCGGCGCGCAACTTCGCCGACAACGCGTGCGTAGCGTCGCGGAGTTGCGCGTACGTGATGGTGCGCGAACCGAAGCTGAGCGCGTCGGCATCGGGGGTCTGACGCGCCTGCGCGCGGAACACCTCGTCGACGGTGGCATCTCGGTCGTAGACGACATCGGTCGCGTTGATCGAGTCGAGAAGGATTTGTTCGTTGGCGCTCACGAGCGGCAGCCGATGCACGTCGGCGTCAGGTACCTCGAGTGCCGCAGTGAGCAGCGTGGTGAGCTGTTCGGCCGTGCGAACCGCGTGGGCTGCGTCGATCGCGTCGTTTCGATGGTGCAGCGTGAGCGTGGGCAAGCCCGAACTGAGCGCGAATCGCAGGATCACACCCGGCGAGTCCGCCTCGACAGAGTCGGTATCCGCGTCGATGTCGACCATGACCGATGCGACGAGTGCATGCTTGCGCGTGCGCGGGTCGCGACCGAGAAGGTCGCGCAGGAACGGGCCCCGTTTGGTGAGCATGGCATGTTCGGCCGCGACCACCGCCCGTAGCTCTGCGAACGTGCTCTCGGTGCCGAGGTCGATCTTCGTGATCGGTCGGTGGCTGAGCGGTGCGAGCTCGCGACCCGCGGCACGCGTGGCCGTGTCGTCAAAGGCCATCGCCGCGCGCCCGGTACCGCTGATGCGGGCGAGCCATGTCGCGATCGCGGTGAGCACGTCATCGACGGTCGCGCCGGTGGGCAGCGCGACGAGAACCGACGACCACGAGGTGTCCGCGGGGGTGAGCGAGACGCGCGGCACGTCGGTGGGCTCGAGTCCGGCCGCGCGGTTCAGCCAGAAGGTTTCGTTGCGCGCCAAGTGTGCGTCGGCGCCCGTGAACGTGGCGGGGAGGCCGGCGCGTGGGTTCGGGAACAGGTCGCCCGCGCCCAGTCCGCGATCGGCGATCATCTCGCGCACGCAGGTGAATGCGCCCGCAGGTGTGGACACCTCGACGAGCAGTAGGTCACCGTTCGTCGTCGCGACCCGCACGCCCTGTTCGTCGATCGACACGATGCGACCAGGCGGCGCGCCGGTGGTCGTGTCGAGCACGCGCACTTCTTCGAGCACGTAAATGTCGTCGCCGAGAGCGACGCGCACCGATCCGAGCGTGTTGCGATAGCGCGTGCCGAGCGACTGGGCGCGCAGGAGACGGTCGGTATCCGCGGCCGGCATCGTGGGGTCGAAGAGCGCGGCAGGTCGGGCGAACTTGCCGAACATGCGGCGCTCGCCGGGCGCCTGGGCGGTCGTGCGCAACGTGCCCGTCGCAAGTTGCTCGGCGACGCGGGCGAAGCTGTGCACGCCGGCCTCGTAGCAACGGGCGTTCAGCGAGAACGCAGTGTCGTCGGCGAGGATCGGCATCGGCTCGGTGGTGATGATTTCGCCGCCGTCGACATCGTTGGTCATGAGGTGCCAGGTGACGGCGTGTTCGGCCTCGCCGGCGAGAAGCGCCCACGTGGTCACGTTCAGGCCGCCGTACCCGGGCAACGGGCCGTCGTGGAAGTTGATGTTCACCGGCGCGAGCGCGAGTACTGCGTCGGGCAGCACGCGCAGGTTGGCCACACTCAACAACACGTCGAAATTGTGCTCGGCGAGCGCCACGGCCAAGTCGCCTGCGGAGTCGATGCAGGCAATGCCGGCGTCTTCGGCGTACTCGCGTACTTGGGGGTTCTGCGTGGCGATGACGACCACGGGCAGGCCGTGCTGGCGAGCGATGTCGGCGCATTGGGCGGCGAGCGACTCGTCGCCGATGAATGCACAACGCCAAGGTGCGCCGCGCGGCGTCGCGATGTTGTCTGTCATCGCCACCCCGCTTCGGTCAGGACGGTGGATCCTGGTGTGCACTCGCCAATTCGATGCATGCGCGCGCCGGAGGAGAAAGGCCGAATGACCAAGCCGATGCGGTGGTGTCGTGGGGTTGTGGCAGTACGCGTCATATCATCTCGATCACGGCGAAGCGGGTCCTTCGCACGATCGGCAGGTGGCGGTGGTCCTTGAGCGTGCCGGGCACGCCAATGTCCGGTCCCCACGCTACGCGTGGGACGCAGGGGTCGCTCACCGCGCCGCGTGACGGTTGTGCGACCGATCAGGGCGGCAGGTGGCGCCCCGGCGATGTCAGAAGATCGCGATGGGGTTGAGTGGCGATCCGGTCGCCCCAGCGAGCCGCAGGGGCGCAAGGTGAAGAAAAAACGACCAACGCTGCCGTTGTTCGCAGGCGTCGGCGAGCGGTTCGAGGTCGAGGTTGTCGAGCAGCCACAGGCCCATGGCGGTGATACCTATCGTGTGGATCGGCATCGCGAGACCGTCGCGCTGATAGCCCGATGGCATTGCGTCCTGGCCACCGTCGTTGCCGATGACCGCGACCTGACGCTCGTGCAGCCACGGCAGGGCCGACGCGTGGAAGCCGGCTTGGCCGAGGTTCATCGGTCGGGGGCCTTCGGCGCGGCGGCGCTTGGAGTAGCCGACGCGCAAGAACACGATGTCACCGGGTCGTACGGTGACGCCCTGGCGTTCTTCGGCTGCGCGAAGATGCTCGGGTGTGACGCCGAAACCCGGGTCGAGCCAGTCGACGCCGACCACCGGCGGGATATCGAGCAGCACCCCTCGCGACGTGATGCCCTGCGCCACATCGGTGACGGCGAGCGTCACCGCGCCGGCGTGCGCGGTGACATGTTCCGCCGGTACGCCGTTGAACATCGCGTGGTCCCAGAAAATGTGGGATAACGCGTCGAGGTGGGTCATGTTCATGCCGTGGAACGCGAAGCCCACGTACTCGGCCGCGCCGGCGCTGCGATCAGTCGGCCGGCGGTGCTTCTGCAACACGCGGTGCTCGTCGGCGAGACCCTGCCCGGTGTTGATCATGAATCGCTTCGGCGCACCGTGGAGATCGTCGGTGCCGTCGATGTCCCACGCGCACGACACC
>JANMVY010000372.1:0-2768 GCA_031393535.1 Actinomycetes bacterium
GATCGCGGTACGCGAGAACGAGGACATGGCCGCGTCGTCCACCGTGTCACCGACGCGCATCAAGCTCACCGCGTTCGGCATCGCGGGCGGCCTCGCCGGCCTCGCGGGCGCACTTCACGCAACCCTGTTCACCAACATCACCCCCGAGACCCAGTACGACCCTGCCGCGTCGATCCGGGTGGTGGCAACCGCCATCATCGGCGGCCTCGGGTCGGTGGCCGGGCCAATGCTCGGCGCCCTGTGGACCCGTGGGCTACCGGCCAAGTTCGGGAACACCGACCAGGTGCGCCTGCTCACCTCGGGCATCGGCCTGTTGGTGTTGCTGCTCTACTTCCCCGGCGGTCTGATGCAGATCGTGTACTCGGTTCGCGACGGTGTGCTCGGGTGGGCCGATCGCCGCCTCGGCGAACGCGGCGTCGAAAACCCGGTGCCGCCCATCCAGAAGAAGATGCCGGCACGGCCCACGCGCGACATCACTGTCGCGGGTGACGGGCCCTGGGTCGCGACCCACAACGTGCACGTACGCTTCGGCGGCAACCATGCCGTCAACGACGTGAGCATCCACGCGAACCGCAACGAGCTCGTCGGGCTCATCGGCTCGAACGGAGCCGGCAAGTCCACATTGATGAACGCAATGAGTGGCTTCGTGAACTCGACCGGACGCATCGAGGTGCTCGGCCGCGACGTGTCGGCCGAGGCCGCGCACCGGCGCCACCGCGTCGGGCTCGGCCGGGGCTTCCAGGCCGCCAAGCTCTACCCCGACCTCACCGTGCGCGAAACGGTCATGGTGGCGCTCGAGGCGCGACAGCGCAGCCTGTTGATCCCGTCGCTCACCGGGTTGCCACCGTCGGTCTCGCACGAACGACGCAAGAAGCGCGAGGCGGCCGAGATCATCGACTTCCTCGGCCTCACGCGCTACGGCGATCAGTTCATCGCGAACCTGTCCACCGGCACACGGCGCATCGTCGAGCTCGGCTGTCTCCTCGCGGTCGAAGCCAAGGTGCTGCTGCTCGACGAACCGACAGGTGGCGTGGCGCAAAAGGAGACCGAGGCGTTCGGTCCGCTGATTCGACGCATCCAGCGCGAGTTGGGCGCGACGATGCTCGTCATCGAGCACGACATGCCGCTCATCATGAGCATCAGCGACCGCGTGTACTGCCTCGAAGCGGGCTCGGTCATCGCCGAAGGCACCCCTGACGAGGTGCGGAACAACCCGCTCGTCATCGCGTCGTACCTGGGCACCGACGAGCGGGCGATCGCGCGATCGGGCACCGGAACCGCGGTCGCGTTGTCGGCCCAGGACTGACATTTGCGTGTTGCGTGATCGAACACCAGACTGCACCCGCTGTGACTACGGCCACAAGGTCGTGGTCGCACACAAACCGGTGTCCACGAGGGGGAGACAAATGAGAAGACTGCGATGGCTCGCGATCCTGATCGCGTTCGCGTTCGTGGTGGTGGCATGTGGGCGGGACAGCAAGTCCGACTCGACAGCCAGCACCACGACCAAGGCGGGCGGCACGGCAACCGCTAGCACCGGTGCGACCACCGGTGGCAGCGGCGCATCCGCCGTCACGACCACGGTCGACAAGTGCAAGAGCGAACCGCTGAAGGCGACCGAGGTCGGCGTCTCAGACACCAAGATCACCGTCACCGTCATGGCCGACGTGGGCTCACCGCTCGCGCCCGGCCTGTTCCAGGGCAACGTCGACTCGCTCAACGCGTTCGCCAAGTTCGTCAACGCGAACGGCGGCATCGGATGCCGTCAGCTCGAGGTCAAGACCTGGGACTCCAAGCTCGACCCGACCGAGTCGAAGAACGGCCTCATCGACGGCTGCAAGAACTCGGTGGCGATGGTCGGTGGCAACGCGCTGTTCAACGCCGACGTCACGCCGATGAGCGGCTGCGTCGACAAGGCGGGTGCCGCAACCGGCCTGCCCGACATCGCCGCATTGGCGAACGACATCAACGAGCAATGCAACGCGACGACCTACATCATTCAGGCCGTGGCCGAGCCCTGCACCGTCAAGACGGGTCCGCGGCCCCTGAAGGCCATGGTCGGCCCCACCAAGTGGCTCGCCAAGAACGCCCCCGGCCTCGACGCAACGGGCCTGCACGGCATCTTCATGGTGCCGGGCGATCTGCCGAGCACGGTGCAGTCGGCCACGTATCAGATCACGGCCCAGGCGGGCGCCGGTGTGAAGTGGGACGCAACCCCGAAGGTTTCGGGTCGTGACGAGCAGCCGGCGTACACGCCGCGCATCCAGTCCGCGAAGGCCGCGAACAGCACCTTTGTGTACGACGGTTCGAACGACCGGGCCATGTGGACCATGCGCAAGGAGGCAAAGGCACAGGGCCTCACCAGCGTGAAGGTGTGGGCGTGCTCACTGGCGTGCTACACGAAGGCGTTCATCGCCACCGGCGGCGCCGATGTCGAGGGCACGTACCTGTGGATGCAGTTCCTGCCGTTCGAAGAGGCCGACTCCAACCCTGAGGTCAAGGCGTACGTCGCCGGCGTCGGCGCGGACAAGACCGACTCGTTCGGTGCGCAGGGCTGGCAGGCCGCGGTGCTCTTCAAGCAGGTCATCGACGGCATCGTGGCCAAGAGCGGCCCGAACGCCATCACGCGTGCGGCCATCCTCGACGGCCTGAAGAACACCAAGGACTTCAGCGCCAACGGATGGATGGCCCCGAAGGACCTCAAGGGCTTCGGCTCCTGCTTCGTCATGTTGCAGGTGAAGAGTGGCAAGTTCGAGCGGGTCTTCCCG
>JANMVY010000415.1:0-2412 GCA_031393535.1 Actinomycetes bacterium
CGATGGTGACCACCATCGCCCGGCGACCCGCGCGAGCCGCGGCCAAACCGATCGCGGCCGCGGTGGTGGTCTTGCCCACGCCACCCGTGCCGGTGCACACGACGATTCGTGCCCGCGCGATGGTGTCGGCGAGCGAAGCCGGTCGCTCAGCCATGCGATCGCGCCGCGCTGTCGGGTAGGGCACGTATGCCGGAAAGCAGCGCCTCCGCGAGCACGGTCGACTCCTCGACACCGATCGTGGGGGTGAAAAGGAACGGCAGCGTGATCTGCTCGAGCGGCATGGCTGCCGCGAGCCGCACGCGCTCGTCGCGCTGATGTGCTTCGCGTGTGCGCCGCAGGGCGGCCGCGGCGACGAGGGCAGCGCGGGCCGGTTCGCTGCCCGCTCGGGGCGGGCGGTCGAGCCCGTCCAGGGGTTCGTAGACCCCGTTGACGATTATCGGACCGAGCGCGACGGCCACGTCTTCTTCGAGCGCATATGCGGTTTCGATGGCCTCGTCGATCGGTGTCTCCTCGGGTATGGTCACGAGCAGTACCTGGCAGCGTGTCGCGTCGCGCAGCATGGCGGCCGCGTCGCGCGCCTGATGGTGGATCGGGCCGGCACCCGCGAGGTCGAGGAGCACGTTGGGGGCACGGAGAAAGCTGATGGCGTGGCCGCTCGCCGGTGCGTCGACCACGACCAGGTCGCACCTGCGGCTCGCCTCGATCTGCTTGATCCTGCCCAACACCAGCAGGTCCTTGAGCCCCGGTGTCGCCGTGGCGATCACCTCGAGCGCCCCGCTCCGCGCGAGTCGCCTCGCCACCCGCGCGAGGCCGCGGTCGTGCAGGTACTCGACGAGTGCCCGGTCGGCGGAGACCGATCGGCCGCGCACACGCCCCGACCCCGGGGCGCGCCACAACTCGCGCTCGTCGTAGGTGAGCGGCCCAGTGGCGAAAGATCGATGGGTCGAGGCCCGACCGTCGATCTCGACCAGTACCGTGTCGAGGCCGATCATCGCCGCCGAGCGTGCCAAGGCCGCGCTCACCACGGTTTTGCCGACGCCGCCCTTCCCGGCCACGATGACTACCCGGCTTGCAGCGAAGAAGCTTGCAGGATCCACTCGTCGTTCCTCGGAGGCGCCAGGTGCGCAGACTATCCATCGTTGGCCTCGTCCTCGTGGCCCTGGCCGCGATTCTCGGCGCGGCCAGTGCGGCATCGGCGCAGACGGCCAGCGGGCAATCGGGGGCAACTCCCGCGTCGAAGGTGCTCATCGTCAAGGTGACAGGGTTGCTCGACCCGAACCTCGCGCAGTTCGTCGAGTCGCAGATCGCCGACGCCGAACGTGTCGGGGCGATCGTCGTGTTACAGGTGAAGAGCGGCACCTCGGTCCTGTCGGACGCGCAGTTCCAGCGGCTGGCCTCGTCGGTCCGCGATGCCAAGACCCCCGTTTTCGCCTGGGTCGGGCCCAAGGCCAGCGTGCGTGGGCGAGTCGCACAGCTGGTGTCGCTCGCCTCGGTCGTGGGCATCTCCGCAGATTCGCGGCTCGGTGACCTCGGCGAGATCGTGGTCGACGGCGGCGACTTCGGGGGGAAGGTGGCGAAGCTCCCCACCGAGACGGTC
This sequence comes from Actinomycetes bacterium, assembly GCA_031393535.1. Lineage (GTDB taxonomy): Bacteria > Actinomycetota > Acidimicrobiia > Acidimicrobiales > WLNW01 > WLNW01. The sequence goes on from JANMVY010000415.1 coordinate 1,598, forward strand.
AACTCGGCGGAGGCGGTCGCGCTCGGGCTCGCGCTCGACGCGCCGGTCATCGGCAACTTCATCGTCGACCTCCCCGGGGTCGAGACCCGTGTGGTCGACACCAAGGACGGGCCCCGTCGCGAACCGGCGACGCCCGTCTTGTTCAGCGAACTCACGATCGGTCGCAAGATGATGCACACCGTGTCGAGCCCGCCGGTCGCGTACCTCTTCTTCATCGTCGGGCTGGGCCTTTTGGTGTTCGAGTTGTTCACGGCGGGCATCGGCGTCGCCGGGGCCACCGGCGCGTTGTGCCTGGTACTCGGCAGCTATGGGCTGGCGGTGTTGCCCACACGGCCGTGGGCTGTTGGATTACTGCTCGTCGCGGCGTTCGGGTATGCAGTCGACGTGCAGATCGGCGTGCCGCGATTTTGGACCGGCGTCGGTTTCGCGGCGAGCATCGTGGCGTCGCTCAGGCTCTATGAGGGCATCGCACTGCCATGGCTCACGCTCGTCGTCGGTGTCGGCGGCCTCGCGCTCGGGATGATCTCGGGGATGCCCGCGATCGTGCGCACCCGCTTTTCGACCCCGACAATCGGTCGCGACTGGATGATCGGCGAGCTGGGCACGGCCGAGACGGCGATCGACCCGGAAGGGACGGTGCGGGTGCGCGACGCGCTCTGGCGGGCCCGCACGAACCGCGCCACGCCGATCGACGCCGGTGGCTCGATCCGCGTCGCCGAGATCGTCGGGCTGATCCTCGAGGTCGAGCCTGAAGCGGGCGCGGCTCGGGACTATCGCGAGCGTCGGAGTGCGTCGCCCGCCGAGTAACGTGTCAC
>JANMVY010000496.1:0-4270 GCA_031393535.1 Actinomycetes bacterium
CTCCGACGGGAGCGAACTACGACTCGGGCGAATACGAGAAGGCACTCGACGCCGCGCTGCAAGCGTCGGGGTACGACGAGCTGCGCGCCGAGCAGAACAAACGGCGGGCGGCGGGCGACACCGTGCAGCTCGGCATCGGCATCTCCAGTTACGTCGAAGTGACCGCACCTGTTGGTCTGCATGTCGAGTTCGGGGCCGTCGAGATCCACGATGACGGATCAGCGAGCGTGTTCGCGGGCACCAGCGTGCACGGGCAGGGTCATCACACTGCATTCGCGATGCTCGCGAGCGACGTTCTCGGCATTCCGATGGAAAAGATCACCCTCGTGAACTCCGACACCGCCACTGTGCCGCGGGGCGTCGGCACCTTGGGATCGCGCTCGCTGCAGACCGCCGGCAGCGCAATCCATCTCGCTTCGGTCGAGGTCCTCGAACGGGCCCGGACCATCGCCGCGCATCTTCTCGAAGCACTGCCTGGCGACCTCGTGGCAAGTGCCGGTGGCCTGCACGTTGCCGGCGTGCCAGCCCAGGCCATCTCGTGGGCCGAGTTGGCCCGCACGTCGCGTGACACAGCGCGGCTTCCGGCAGGCGTCGAGGCCGGCGTGCTCCGCCATGAACTCGACTTCGACGGAACAGGATCCACGTTCCCGTTCGGGGCGCACGTCTCGGTGGTCGAAGTCGACACCGAGACCGGGCAGGTGCGTATGGTCCGCCACATCGCCGTCGACGACTGTGGGCGCATCTTGAACCCGCTGCTCGTCACGGGGCAACAACACGGCGGCATAGCGCAGGGTGCCGCCCAGGCACTGTTCGAGTGGGTGCAGTACGACGCCGACGCGAACCCGATCACCACGAACTTGCTGGACTACGCAGTTCCCTCGGCCAGTGAGCTGTGCAGTTTCGAGACGTCGAACACCCAGACCGACAGCCCACGCAATCCGCTCGGGGCCAAGGGCATCGGCGAGTCGGGAACAATCGGGTCCACCCCGGCGATCCAGAACGCGGTCGTCGACGCATTGTCGCACCTCGGCATAACTCACATCGATATGCCGTGCTCGGGCGAACGCGTCTGGCAAGCCATCCAGACGCACCGCGCCGTGGCCTGAGGTTGCCGGTTCCCGGCCGACCACGGCGCCACCGGGAGCACGGCACCGACGCACAGGACGAGGTGGCGCGAACCGCGTAGGGTGGCACACCAACCTCGATGACCTCGCCATGGCATGACCGCGTCGTTCCTTGTCGCAAAAACCACCGCACACGTGGACAACGCGACAACAAACGAGCCGAATCAGCCCCCGAGGCCCCCGAGCCGCCCCTTACAAGGGCATTTTCATCACGCTGCTACTCGGCAGGGTCCGCCCGCATGCGTTCGACCGCGAGGGCCAGGCCATCGACGATGCTCTGATAGCCCGTGCAGCGACACAGATTGCCCGACAGAGCGACACGAAGATCGTGGTCGTCGAGCGGTGGTTTGCCCGCAGCACGCCATTCGTCGAGGAACGCCACAGTGCTGCACACGAAGCCCGGTGTACAGAACCCGCATTGAAAGCTCATCGCGTCGTAGAAGGCTCGTTGCACCGGGTGCATCGCGTCGGGCGTACCGAGCCCCTCGACCGTGATGATCTCGGCGGCTGTCGCGTCGAACTGCACCGCGAAAACGAGGCAGGACCGGATGGCGTTGCCGTCGACGAGCACGGTGCACGCGCCGCACACGCCGTGCTCGCAACCGAGGTGCGTACCGGTGAGTCGCAGGTCGTCTCGTAGGACGTCGGCGAGGGTGGCCCGGGGCTCGACCGTGGCGTGGTGGACCTCGCCGTTGACGCGAATGCGCACGTGGTGCACGTCGGGTGGCGTATTCACGATTGGGACGCCGCTCCGGCCGCCCGCTGGCATGCCACCCGCAGCGCGCGTTGGACGAGCACGCCGGCGACGTGCGTGCGATAGTCGGCGGTCGCATGGATGTCGCCCGATGGGTCGAGCACCGATGTTGCGTCGCGCGCGGCGGCCGCGAACACCTCGTCTGACGGAACGTTGCCGCGCAGGGTTCGCTCGCCGGCGTCGGCGCGCACCGGTACGGGCCCGACTCCCGAGAACACGACGCGTACGTCTGCCATTCGCATGTCGTCACCGAGAGTGACCGATACTGCGACCCCGACAACCGCGAAGTCACCGTGACGTCGGCTGATCTCGCGGAATGCGGCTCCACTGCGGCGGGGCGCGCCGGCGAACTCGACGGCGACGAGCATCTCGTCGGGCGCGAGCGCGGTGTCGAGATATGAGACGAAGAAGTCAGACGCGGCGATGCGTCGTTCGCCACGACACGACCGGGCCACCATGGTTGCATCGAGGGCCACCGCCACAGCGGGCAGCTCGGCGGCCGGATCAGCGTGGGCGATCGAGCCGCACACCGTGCCGCGGTTGCGGATCTGCGGGTGCGCGATCAACGGCAGTGCGTCCGCGAGAAGCGGAACCTGGGCAGCAACTCGGGCGTCGAGCTCGGCACCTCGCTGGGTTACGTTCGCCCCGACCACCACGACCCCGGACCCACTCATCGCGACGTCGAGGGCACCGAACGCTGCGATGTGGCCGATGTCGACGAGGTGCGCCGGCGATGCGAGCCGGAGTGCGAGCAATGGCACGAGGCTCTGACCGCCGGCGAGCACCTTGGCGTCGTCGCCCAGTTCGCCCAGGAGCTCGAAGGCGTGCGCCGCGTCGTCGGGGCGGTGATAGACGAACGGCGAAGGCTTCATCGTCAGGGAGCGGTCGCGCGGTGCATCGGTGCGCAACCTACCAGTCGATGCTCTGGCCGCCGTTGGCCCGCATGATCGATCCGGTGACGAACCGTGACGCGTCGCTCGCCAGATACAGCACCTGGTATGCGTGATCGTCGGCATCGCGGTACCCGCGTGCGAACCCAGTATTTGCCTCCTTCGGTGATACTTGGTTTCATTCGGTGAATCGCGGCGGTCATCTGACCGATACTCACGGGGTCTCGCGGACCTGATCGGGAGCGTTCATGCGTGGTCGGTTGAAGTTCGGTGCGCTCGCAGTGGTCGCCATGGCCGCCAGCGTCACGACGGTCGCGCCCAGCTTCGCCGCGCCCGCGCCGCCAGTGACGCCAGTGACGCCAGTGACGCCCGAGCTCCGAGTCGACATCCTCACACCGGACGACTTCCCCGAGGCGTACGCACGCATCGGCGACGGCCGCGCCGCGCTCACCCCATCGGTCGCGACCGCGGGCACCCAGTTCGCCGGCTTCAACTCGGTCACGCCCGCTCGCATCTTGGAGACCCGGCCAGGCTTTCCCGACTTCAACGGCGTGACCGCCATCGGGCCCAACGCCGCCATCGACGTGCAGGTGTCTGGCCGGGCGGGGGTGCCGGCTGACGCCGGGGCAGTGGTGCTGAATGTCACGGTCACCGCGCCGACCCTCGGCGGCTACCTCACGGTGTGGCCGGCGGGCACCGCGCGGCCCGACACGTCCAGCCTGAACATGGTCGCCGGCCAGACAGTGCCCAACGCCGTGGTCGTGAAGCTCGCAAGCACGGGCAAGGTGTCGGTGTACAACAACGCCGGCGTCTCCGATGTGTTGATCGATGTGGTCGCGTGGTCGCGCAACGACGGTCATTTCGTGGGTCTACCGCCCGCGAGAGTGCTCGACACTCGTGCCGGCTCGCCGATCGCCGCCGGCGCAACGGTCGATCTCAAGGTGACCGGCGTGGGTGGTGTACCGGCGACGGGCGTGAGCACAGTGGTGTTGAACGTCACGGCCACGCAGCCGACGAGCGCGAGCTACCTCACGGTCTGGGCGGCGGGCTCGGGTCAGCCAAACGCGTCGAACCTCAACATGGCCTCGGGCCAGACCGTGCCGAACGTGGTGTTCGCCCCGGTGGGTGTCGATGGCAAGGTCTCGATCTTCAACGAACGGGGAACCACGCACCTGCTCGCCGACGTGGTGGGCTACATACCAATCGGCACAGCGTATGTGCCGCTCAACCCGATACGGGTGATGGACACGCGGATCGCATCGGGCATCTACGGCATCCCGGGCGGCGGGTCATCGCTGTCCAAACCGGCGGGCAAACTGGGTACCCGCCAGACGTTCAACCTCGACGTGGCTGCCGCCTTGAGCGACAAGTACCCGCTGCTCACGCCGTCGACTGTGCAGGCGCTGATGCTCAATGTCACCGCGCTCGACGCGACCGCCACGAGCTTTCTCACCGTGTACCCCGCCGGTGAAGCGAAGCCGAATGCGTCGAGCGTCAACATG
>JANMVY010000529.1:0-4422 GCA_031393535.1 Actinomycetes bacterium
CCCGCGAAGACGCGCACCTCCCACAGACCGGGGCGCTTCTCGCGGATGTTGGCCACGCGCCCCACGATAGGCCAGAAAAGTAGGGACAAAAGTAGGGACAGGAAGTATTTCCCTATAGTTCGGCCTTGTTGACGCACCACACGGACCGGCCGACATCAGACGCACAAAATAGCACTTAACCAGCCCCGATGTCACTCAACACGCAACCCCGTCAGCGCCCTGGCGATGACCAGGCGTTGGATCTCGGAGGTGCCTTCGAAGATCGTGTAGATCTTCGCGTCGCGGTGCCAACGCTCCACCGGGTATTCGCGTGTGTAGCCGTACCCACCGAGGATCTGCATGGCCTGCTCGGTCACCCACACCGCGACCTCTCCGGCCTTGAGCTTGCTCATCGACCCCTCACCACGCGAAAGGCCGCCGTTGCGCGATTGCCAGGCCGCGCGCCACACCAGCAACCGTGCCGCGTCGATCTCGATCGCCATGTCGGCGAGCTTGAACCCGATCGCCTGGTGCATGGCGATGGGCTTGCCGAAGGTCTGTCGTTCCTTTGCATACTCGAGCGCGAACTCATACGCGGCACGGGCGATGCCGACGGCTTGTGCCGCCACGGTGGGACGCGTCGCTTCGAAGGTCGACATCGCCGGCTGCTTCTGCCCCGAGTGACCGGCCTCGCGCGCCCGCGCCAGCTTTGCGTCGAGCTTGTCCTTGCCGCCGAGCAGGCAATGTCCGGGCACGCGTACCTCGTCGAGTACCACCTCGGCGGTGTGCGATGCGCGGATGCCGTGCTTTTTGTACTTCTGCCCCTGCGACAGGCCTTTGGTTCCGGGCGGCACCACGAAAGATGCCTGACCGCGACCGCGCAATGCGGGGTCGACTGCCGCGACGACCACGTGGATGTCGGCAATGCCGCCGTTGGTGATCCACGCCTTCGTGCCGTTCAGCACCCACTCGTCGGTCGCCTCGTCATAGGCCGCCCTGGTTCGCAACGAAGACACATCGCTGCCCGCATCGGGCTCGCTCACGCAGAAGGCACCCAGCTTGACGTCGTCGGCCGTGCCGTAGCACTGCGGCGCCCACTCGAGCACTTGCTCTGGTGTGCCATTGCCCGCGATGGCGGCCGCGGCAAGACCGGAGCCGAAGATGGACAAACCGATGCCGGCGTCGCCCCAGAACAGTTCCTCCGCGGCGATCGGATAGGTGAGCCCGCTCGGATCCATGCTCGCGCTCGCGGCGAAGTCGAAGGAGTACAGCCCGATTTTCGCGGCCTCCCGCACGATCGGCCACGGGAACTCCTCGCGTTCGTCCCATTCGTGCGCGGCAGGCCGGACGACGTCGGCCGCGAACTCGTGGACCCACTGCCCGATCTGTTGCTGGTCGTCGTTGGGTTGCAGCGAGAACTCGGCCATTCCGGCGCTCCTTCGGGGCGATCGCGCAACGGCGATCACGTGAGGACTCGGTCAAGGCGACCTGATGGCCATGAAGTTACCCTATGGTAACTCTGTCGCCAACCCCTCCGGCGCGAGAAACCCACTGCCGCACAGAGCCGCCAGCGCCACGCCGAGCAGCACGGTTGCCGCGACGTACGGCCACGGCACGCCGGCATGATCGAAAAGCACACCACCGAGCGCGGGCCCACCGATGCGCGCCAACGCTGACGCTGACTGCTGGAATCCGAGCGCCTCGCCGCGCCGCGCGACCGGCGAGCGCTCGACCACCAGCGCCGTGATCGACGGAACTGCGAGACCTTGACCGACCGTGAGGCACGCGAGGGCGGGCACGAGCACGAACCACGTGGTCGCGAGCGCGAGCAACGCCATGCCGACGATGTTCAACACGATCGCGCACTGCACGGTACGAATGACACCCAACCGATTGCTGAGCCGGCCGACCAGGCCACCTTGCACTGCTACCAGCACCAGGCCGACGCCCACGAACACCGCCGCGACCGATGCTTCGGTCAGACCGAACCGACGATCGGCGAACAGGGCGAACGTCGCCTCGAACCCGCTGAACGCGCTCGTCACGAGAAAACCGACGACCGCGAGGCGCACGAGCACCGTCGCGCGGCCAATCGCCGGGATTGCGGGCCCGGCGGGGCGATCGAGGGCTGCTTGGCCGCGCGTGGTGTGCGTCTCGGGGAGGCGCACGATCGCCACCAACCCGTTTACGAGGGCGATCGACCCGGCGACGTAGAACGGCACGTGCGCGCCGCCGAGTGCGGCGAGGCTGCCCACAGCCGGCCCGACGACGAACCCGACACCGAACGCCGCACCCAACATGCCCAGCAGGCGGGCCCGATCGGCCGGCGCGGCCACATCGGCGACCGCTCCTTGCGCGACCGACACGCTCGCCCCCGACGCGCCGTCGATGATGCGCCCGACGAAGACCAAGAGCAGTGAGCCGGCCGCCGCGGTGACGAAGCTGCCGACAGCGGTGCCGAAAAGCGACAACAAGATGACGGGCTTGCGCCCGATGCGGTCGCTCAGACGGCCGAGTATCGGCGCGAACACGAACTGCGCCAGGCTGAACGACGCGAACAACAGCCCGATCGTGAGGCCCGACGCCCCGAACCGTTCCGCGTAAAGCGGCAGGATCGGCGCGACGATGCCGAAACCGATGAGGTCGATGGCGACGGTGGTCCAGATGACACCAAAGCCCCGAGGGAACGAACGTTGCCGCGCAGGGTCCACGAGGGCGATAGCCGACCCGCATCCCGAGGTGGCGTCAAATCGAAGCGCGGCTGCGATCCTCGACTCGCACTACGATCAGCCGATACGGGACCCGTACTTCTACTGATCAGCATCTTCGGCCTGACGTCGATCGTCATCGCGTTCGTGGCGTGGCGGCTGGTACGTCGCGAACGCTCGACGCGCCGCGAACTCGGCGCACGGTTGCAGGCGGTCGAGGGCGAACGCACGAAGCTCCAACAGCGGCGCAACGTCGAGCTCGCTCTGGAGCAGACCCTCGAGCATGCGGCCTCCGAGGACGAGGTCATCGAGCTCGTCCATCGCGCGCTCGTGGCGATCGGCCCGAACCGCCCCGTCGAGCTCCACCTCGTCGGGCATGACGAGCCGTCGATGCGCCTGATGTTCGCGACCGGCGCCGTGGCCGACGAACAGATCGACCCCACCTCGCCCTGGGACTCGATCGCCGCCCGCGACGGCACCACGCTCGTCTACCCCACCACCGAGGTCGACGACCTGTGCCCGCACCTGCGCGCGCGCATCGTCGAGCCGTGTTCGGCAATCGCGGTACCGCTCCTGGCGATGGGTCGCATCGTCGGTGTGCTCTATGTGACAGGGCCGAACGGTGCCGAGCCGTCGGCCCGGCTCGTCGAGACCTACGAAGTCATCGCCCGTGCCGCGGCGGCGCACATCGCGACGGTGCGCGGATTCGCGCCGCGTTCGTGGTCGATCGACACGCACGCTGACGACATCGAGATCGATCTCGACGACACGCCCACCGTCATCGCCGAGTTGCGCCGGCTCGGCGATCGCGATCACGCCACGGATCAGATCGAAGAACGCATCGCGACGACCGTGCCGTTCACTGTCTTGTTGTTCGACATCGACGCATTCGGCCTGTACCAGGCGCAGCACGGCGCACCGGCGGGCGACGAAGCGCTGCGTACCGTTGCCGAGGTTGCGACCGGCGCACTCGACCGCCGGGCGAGGCTGTACCGCCTCGAGGCCGACCGCTTGCTCGCAATCCTCGACCACGCCACGGCCCACGACGCCCTGGAGCAGGCCGACCACATCCGCCATGCCCTTGCCCACGAACTGCTCGATCGGCCCGAGCCACGGTTCACGCTCAGCTTCGGTGTCGTTGAAGCAAGTCGGGGAACGTCGAGCGAACGCGTGCTGTTCGCAGCCACCGACGCGCTGTACAACGCGCGGGCGCGGGGCAACGACAGCATCGTGCTCGGCCTCGACAGGGTGCTCGGCACCGCCTGAGGCGGGTTCCGCCGCAGTTTCGGCATCGTCGTTCCCGCGTGCCGCCGGGTAGCGTCTGGGGCCGATGAGCACGCCGACCACCTCCCCCAACGTTCCGCCAAAGCCCACCCTCGAGGGCGTCGAGCAGAAGTGGGACACCGTGTGGGAGCGAGCGGGAACGTACCGCTTCGACCGCACCGCGGAGCGCCGCGATGTGTTCTCCATCGACACCCCACCACCCACCGTGTCGGGCTCGCTGCACGTCGGCCACGTCTTCAGCTACACCCACACCGACACGATCGCCCGCTACCAACGCATGCGCGGTCGGTCGGTCTTCTACCCGATGGGCTGGGACGACAACGGTCTGCCCACCGAGCGACGCGTGCAGAACTACTTCGGCGTGCGCTGCGACCCGCAGGTTCGCTACGACCCCGCGTTCGAGCCGCCGGCCAAGCCCGATACCGACAAGCCCGTCTCGATCAGCCGCCGC
>JANMVY010000532.1:0-10191 GCA_031393535.1 Actinomycetes bacterium
CTGCGCGATCCCGCGGCGAATGAGATCGCGTCCGACTTCGTCCGCGCCAAGATCCGCGAGACCGTCAACGACCCGACGACGGCCGAGATGCTGTGCCCGAAGGGGTATCCCTACGGCGCCAAGCGGCCACCGATCGACACCGACTACTTCGAGACGTTCAACCGCGACAACGTCAACCTGGTCGATATCAGTCGCTCCCCTATCGAAATGGCCACGCCGACCGGCCTCCGCACGGCGGCGGGCGAACACGAACTCGATGTCATCGTCTTCGCGACCGGCTTCGACGCCATGACCGGATCGCTGTTGCGCATGAACATCACTGGCAGCCGCGACCGGTCGTTGGCTGATGCCTGGGCCGACGGCCCGCGCACGCTGCTCGGGCTACAGGTCGCGGGCTTCCCCAACCTGTTCACCATCACCGGTCCGGGTAGCCCGTCGGTGCTCACGAACGTTCCGGTGGCGATCGAGCACCACGTCGAGTGGATCGCCGAGTGCCTCCGGTTCATGCACGAACACGGCTTCACGCGGGTCGAAGCGACCGAGTCGGCACAAGACGCATGGGTCGAACACGTGGCCGAGGTCGCGGAAGGGTCGCTGTACGCGCAAGCCAACTCGTGGTACATCGGCGCCAACGTGCCGGGCAAACCGCGCGTGATCACGCCGTACGCCGGCGGCCAACAGCTCTATCGAGAACGCGCCGAAGCAGCCGCGGCCTCGGGCTATGCGGGCTTCGCCTTCGCACTGAGATGAGCTCGCACCCAGTCACCCTGGCGGCGTCCGAAACGAAGCAAGCAGCCGGCGCTGCACCCCGTCGGCCGTGAAGTTGGACGGGTCGAGCCATGCCAGAAACGCGGCGCGTAGTGGCGGCCACTCGCAATCGATCACTGCGTACCACGCGGTGTCGCGAGTGCGGCCCTTGTAGTGAGTCGCTTGACGGAACGTGCCCTCGTACGCGAACCCAAGTCGCCTTGCCGCGCGACGCGACGGCTCGTTGTGGGCATCGCACTTCCATTCCACGCGCCGGTAGCCCAATCCGAACGCGTGATCGACAAGTACGAACAAGGCTTCGGTCGCGGCACGGGTGCGCTGCAGTTGGGGCGAGAGCGCTATCGATCCGATCTCGATCACGCCATGCGCGGCGTCGATGCGCAGGTATGCCGCGAAACCCTGCGCCATGCCATCGATGCACACTGCGAACGGCACCATGCCGACAGTCGACGCAAGCGCACCGATTGCGTCGATGACCTCCGTATTGCTGGCGAACGGTCCGATCGACATGTACGTCCATAGCGAATCGGGCGCCGGTGCGAACGCGGCCGCGAGGTCCCCGCCGTGGCGCTCGGCGTCAAGCGGTTCGAGTACCACCCATCGGCCCGCCACAGGCTTTGACGACGGTACGACTGGCGCTACCCATCGACCGAGATCATCGCCGACCCGCTGTCGGTGTTCGTTGTGTGTCGTCACGCAGCCGACCAAGGTTTCGCGAGGCGCTCAAGAATCAGCTCGAGTCCGAGTTCGAACTCGTCGCCGAAATCGTAGCCGGGCTGCACGATGTGCTCGGTTGTTCTGTTTCGCCTACCGCTCACGCGCTGGTCAGGTCACCTGATGTGAGTCGCGCGCGTTCGGCCGCGTCGATACCCGATGCCCAACCCGCCGCATCGAAGCTGCGGAGGCGCCGCTTCGACGACAGCGTGCCGAAACGGTCGGCGATGAACTCGTCGATCGCCTCCGATCGCGAGCGAAGCACCGGCAGGAAGTCGGCACCCTGCTCGGTTGCGACCTGCGCGTAGACCGCAGCGTTGATCTCGTCGAGACGTTCCCCGATCCGTGCGGTGTACGCGGTGAGGAACGACGGCCGGAAGCCCTTGCTCCGCGACCGGATGCCGTCGTGCGCGACGCGCGCGGCATCAATCATCGCCGTCTGGGCCTGCACGAGCAACGACGTGAAAAGCAGTTCGACCAAGGCGAGATCGGACGGAAACCCGACCACCGTGGAGAAGGCCCATTCGGGGTGGAACACGGCACGGCAGCGGCCGGCCTTGGCCACCGTGTGCAACAGAAACGACTTTGCGTCGACATAGGGCGCGTCGATCGGAAGTCGAAGAGCGAACGGTTGCTCGTGGCGGCCCCGCGCGCCCGCGGTGACGAACGCCGCGTCGATGGCGTGGCGAGTCATCAGCTGCTGCGCTTTGGCTGTGAACGCCATCGCTTCGGCTTCGAACGTGGACGACTCGGCCTTGGCGAGCAGATTTCGGATGCGTGCGAGCAGCGGATCGGAGTGACCACCGCGCTCGCTGAGGCGGTCGAAGAACTGCGACGTGATCGGTGCGCATTCTGCGGTACCCGGAGGCGGCAGCAAGACATCGAGGCCGGGGAGGCGTCGCATGTTGGCGAGCACGTCGGCAAATACGATGACGACCTCGGTGCGATCGAGTCGCTCCTCGGCTGCCCACTGCCCGACGAGACCGGCACCCGGCACCACCCTCGAGAGCGTGAGCGACTCGACCTGCGCGACCCACTCGTGGTGCAGGTTGACCGACCGCCGACCGGCGTGATCGACAGCGATAGCCAACGCGATCAAACGCGCGGCAGACGCCGAGTAACAGCCAAGCCTTCCTTGGCGCAGCAGTTCCGCAGGCTGCCAACCCCGCGCCCACGTCGCCGCGACCTCGGCGAGCACGAGTTGCTCGGCGACGTGGTCGACGACGTCGCGGGAAAGCCCACACAGCGAGATGATGAGCGCTTCATCGAGCGATTCGCCCGTGAAGCTGGCGGCCGCGTCGTTGAGCCCATACCGTGCCACGGCCGCTTGGCCGGCGATGTTCTCGTGCTCCGTCATACGTCAAAATTCTATGAGGGGGGTCTGACAGCGCCCCCGTATCATCCTCATCGTCGGTCATCGTGTTTTCTGCGCCTGCCGACACCGCCGAGACGCGAGGAGTCCGCGACGATGAACGACGAGCAGCAATCAGGGGTCGGCTTCGTCCGTGGCCTGTTGGCGGTTCTGCGCGGAACAGCCCATGCAGTCGGCACATTGCTCAGCCTGTTCGGACGCGGCCTGGCTGCGGTCACCCGTCGCTCACGACACAAGACGGGTGACGCAACTCAAGAGAACTGACGCGCTGTTGCCCCGGCAGCATCGCGCTGACAACGCCTGATCCTGCGTGGTGACCGGCGCCAGGAGATGGGTCTGTAGGAGTTCGAGCGCGAGTCGCTGACGATCACGTCGCTCATGACCGCGCTGAACGAGGCGAACGCCGCTCACTTGCCAGTCGAGTTCGAGTTCTACGGCGCCACGGGGCGGCGTCCGCTATGCGCCGTCCACATCGATCTGAGGGGAACTGACGGAGTGCCGACGGCTGTCGTAGTGACCATCGCATCGATTCAGCCGGACGCGACGTAGCCGCCGTTCGGGTGTCAACACGTCGAGATCATCCATCCGTAGCCGACTGCCGGCGTGTTCGGTCAGCGCGTGATCGCGAGTTGCGCGTAGTGGTAGAACCGGTGCAGCGGGGTGCGGTTTCCGTCTCGGATGCGCCAGGCGAGCAGGTTGGATCCGGCCGCCACGATCAGGTATCGGCTGTCGCGCGTCCAGGTCCACTCGTTGGCGCCGGACATGCCGGTGGCGACCAGAGCTCCGGTGGAGGTGTCGTAGACTTGGAGCTGTGCCTGAGGCCCGGGTGCGGTCGGCACGGCGACGAGTCGGCCGTCGGGGGAAAGTCGATAGTCGCGTCCCGCGTACGAGGTCGCCAACGACCTCGCCAGCATGACCCACGGAGTCTGAAGTCGCAGGTTCATGGCCCAGACGGTCGCGTTGGCTCGACACGGACGGCGCACGATGACCGCCGCGTCATTCGCCCCCATCGCACAGCCGTCGCCCAGGTCCGTTGTCGCGGATGAGTCGACGTCAAGCAGACTCACTGTTCCCTCGCCGGTCGCGTCCACCGACTGCATGAGCAGACGTGTTCCCGCTAGCGCGACCGGCTGCCCCAGCTCTCGCCCGAGCAGCTCGGTGTCGGGCTCGACGTAGGGGGGCGGATAGCGGCGCCAGACCCGTTCCCCTCTGGCGTCTGTACCGTCCAGGGCCCACAGCGTGTCACTGTCGGGGTCGGTCAGCGGGATGACGCCCGGCGATGCGCTGTGCAATAGCACCGTGCCGTGGGCCTCGATGACGTCCGCGCCGCCGTCGCCGCGGAAGACCACGACCTGCGTGCGCAACTCGAGGAGCGCATAGCCGGAGTCCACGTTGAACGTCCGGTGTCGGCCCGTGTCGAGTTCGATGCGGTTGAGCCGGCTGTACTCGTCGAAGAACCACAGCACGCTGTCGGTGCGGTCCGCAAGGAGCGGCCCGACGACGACGCGTGACGGTGACCCAACGCACAACGCGGCGAACACCACGACCAGCAGGGCTACGGCGCACCCGCGACGCCACTGAGCTTCGGCGGTTCGGCTGAGCCAACGTTGCGTCACTCGGGGTGGGGAAAGCTCGACCAACTCGAGCTCTGTCGGTACTCCAGCGACGTCGCGGCGCACCCCGACAAGTCTTCTGCGCCACCCGGGGCGCGTCAAGCACGGCTACCCTCCGGCCGCGTGCGGTGGCGCGTCACCGACGGCCCCGCGAGGTGGGCCGGAACCGAGATCGGCTGGCGCCTCGACCAACACGACGAGTACACGATCGTCCAGTTCACGCACGAGGGCTGGCGCGAGCCGGTCGAGTTCCTGCACCACTGCACGCGCCACCGACCTGACCGCCGCGTGGATGCTGCTGTCGATTACGTCGCTCGCCCGCGTGGCGAGACCAACCCCTTGAGGGCTACCGACGCGCTGGGGGTGCTGGCCATGTCGGGCCCTGCTCGGCGATTGGTGGATCAGTCGGCGAACACGTCGCGGCTGTGCTGCACGAAGAACGTGTGGTCATGGCCCTTGTTGGGATCCGACGAGTTGTACTTCGCACTGTTGGCCGAACCGTCCGGGAGATCGTCCTCGGAGTAGATGGCGCCGACCGGGCACACATCGGGCTGATAGCACGCGGTGCAGGATGTGCATTCGTCGAGGTTGACGTACAACAGCGTGTCACCGAAGATCGCGATCGTCCCCGGGTCGGGTGCATGAGTCGTCTCGATGGCGCCGCTACCCGGTTCGTCCTCGGAGAACAGCACGTTCTTCTGCGAGTCGTACTCGTAGATGCACTGCACCGGGCACACGGTCACGCACGCGCGATCTTTGACATCGATGCATGCTTCGGTGATGATCGCCAGACCGGCCATCTCAAACACTCCCTCCGGGAAACCGCCGTGTACCCGATGTGGCTCGGCCGGTACGGGTGCAATGTTCCCTGGCTCGGCGAGCCGCAAACATCGCGCCGCACTGCGCGTGGGCAGAGCCGATGCTCGGTCGCGAACGGGGTAGCTGTCCGCAGGGGTATGACCGGTACGTTCTTGCAATGGGACTTCGGGCGACCTTTTGTTGTGTGCTCAGTGTGCTGTCAGGTTGAAGCACAACTATTTTGATTCATGGTGGTGCAGTAGCGGGCGAGGCGTTGAACCGAGTTTTCCGATGTGTAGCCCGTTTGACCCCATCCGATCGGCGTCTCGCAGCGAACTACGAGCGACGACGCACGCCCGGACCGGGAACCGTCAGAGTGAGGCCTCCGATGCTGGCGAGCGTTTCGAGCGAGACAACGGGTGTCTTCCATATCGGCCTCGTGCTGACGGCGTTGGGCTTCGGGTTCCGTCACGGCATCGACTGGGATCACATCGCCGCACTCACCGATATCACGAGTTCGCAAGACTCGCCGCGCCGATCGATGCGCTACGCCACCCTCTATGCGGTCGGGCATGCGCTGGTGGTCGGCGCGCTCGGTGTAGCGGCCATCGTGTTCGCCGAGGAGATCCCGGCCTCGCTCGACACGATCGTGGAGCGGTTCGTCGGTGCCACGCTCATCATTCTGGCCATCTATGTCGGAGTGGCGTTGGCTCGGGACGGTCGGAACTTCCGCATGCGTAGCCGCTGGATGCTGCTCTTCGCCGGCGTGCGTCGGGCACTCCACCGTTGCCGGTACCGACCGACCGAGCTGATCACGATTGACCATGACCATCAGCACGACACGACCGATCAGCATCACGGCGAGCACGTCCAAGTGCACGCCCTCGTAGCGGCGGCGTCCACCGCGCTGCCTGTGGCTGGGGGCCACCGCCATGTCCATCGCCACACGGCGACGGTTCCGGACGATCCATTCGTCAGCTACGGCAGCAAATCCGCCTTCGGGGTCGGAATGATCCACGGCATCGGCGCTGAGACGCCGACGCAAGTCCTCATATTCGTCACAGCTGCCGGTGCCGGCGGGCGAGCAGCTGGACTGCTGCTGCTCGGTAGTTTCATCGTCGGGTTGCTGAGCTCGAATACGCTGATTGCCCTCGCCGGGACCTTCGGCTTTTTGGGCGCAAGCGCCAACTTCAAGCTCTACGTGACGGTGTCGGTCACCACTGCGCTGTTCAGTCTGGTCATCGGCACCCTGTTTCTCTTCGGGCACGCCACCATGCTGCCGGCGTTCTTCGGCGGCTAGCCGAACCCCTCCCCGCGAGTTCGCAGCGACAATGGCGTCACCCACCTCGGCGTCTATCGACACACGGAGAGGAAATCTTGCGCGGATGCGTGACTGGTGATCGGGGCGGAGCTTCGGCCGTTCGGTTGGGATCGGGACGATTTCAGAAGCTGTCTTTACCTCTGGGCTTGTGCTGGTATGCCTTGCCAGCGGTGGCCGTGTTCGATCCGTTCTCCTTTCATCAACAGCGAGAGCCCGTCAAGGATCGCGTGTGGTCCGACTTCGGCGTCGTAGAGCACCACGGCGCGGGTGCCGACCGTGGATCCTGCTCCGATCGCGAGGTTGGACATCTTCATGACGCGGTCTTCGAAGAGGTGGGTCTGCAGCGACGTCCGGGGCCCGACCGCGGCGGCGTCGCCGATTTCGACGAGGTCGAACTCGGTGATGTACGTGGTGTCGAGCATGACGTGGCGCCCGATCTTCACGCCGAAGAGGCGCAGGACCGGCGAGATGAGCGGCGTGCCGGTGAGCCACGACACGAGCATCGGGACGGCCACGTTCTCGTAGAGGCCGGTGACGAGCTCGCTGCGCCTGACGAATCGGCCCCACAGGGGCTCGACCCGCGGTCGGTAGCGGCCGATCAGGATCCATTTCGCGGCCACAACGACCAGTGTCGCGAACATGGCCCCGGCTAGCGCGAGGGCGGGTGCTAGCACTACCGCGACGGGTGGTGTCGGGTCGAGTTGGATCAGCACTACAGCGAGGAGCACCGCCACAGCACTGAAAAGGGTGGCCGGCAGGGTGATGCGGAAGTACTCGACCGCATACCGCTCCATGATCCGGAGGCGTGATGGACGGTAGGTGAGCGATTCCGGGAACGGTGGGCTTTCTTCGCGTCGTGGGAGGAAGATGGGTGGTGATCCAAGCCAGGACGTCGCGTCGGCGGTCCCGTTCGGGGGTGATGTGGAGCACACGCCGACGAGGCTGTTGTCGCCGAGCTCGGCGCCGGCGGGGACGAAAGCTGCGTTGCCGACGAAGGTGCGTCGACCGATACGGGTGCGGGCGAATGCCACCGCTCCGTGGTGGTAGGTGGCGGGACCGACACTGGCGAGGTCCGCGAGGAAGCTCTCGGCGCCTATGTTCAGCAGTGATGGGTCGACGTGCGAAACAGTCGACACCTCGGCGCGGGGGCCGACTTTGGCTCCGAGGAGCCGAAACCAGGCGGGTGTGTAGAGGGTCGCGTACAGGGCGTTGGTGAGCGAGAGGCTGGACTCGAGCAGCTGGTCTGCGAACCACTTGCGTATGCCGAGCGGCGACCTGAGGGCGTGGATACCCGTCGAGACACGGCGCAGCGCGATGCGTCGGCCCGCCGCCACCCACACGCAGACCATGGCGACGAAGAGCGGGCCGGCCAAGACGACGCCGGCGATGGCCCCCGCAACCCCCGAACCGTTCGTCAGTCGGCCGACCAAAAGGAGGCCCGGGGCGACGCACGCGAACGGCAGGAGCAGCAGGAGACACGCGCCGGCGGCCGCGGCGATGTACGACGACGTCGACCAATCGCGCTCTGCACTGCCAAACGTTTGCATCCTGTCGAGCAGTGGATCCCACGCGTCCGCGCACCGTGAAGGCGAGCCTGACCAGAACTGACCGGCGGGTATCAGCTGCCCCCGCGGCGCGAGGGACTGCGCCGCGAGGCCTGCGCCCTCGCCGAGCCCGCAGCCGGGCAGGAGCACACTGTTGGCGCCGACGAAGGCCCCAGCGCCGATCTCGATCGGTGCGACATGCAGCCAGCCCTCCTCGATCACGAAGGACTGCAGTTCCGCGCCGTGGCCGACGCTCGCGCCTTCGCCTGCGATGAGCAGCCAGGGAAGGGACACGTGCGACGTGGCGAGATGGCAACGAGGCCCGATCCGAGCACCCAGCAGACGGAGGTACCCGTTCATCAACGGCGATCCGCTCAACACCGTGAGTGGCGCCAAGGACAGCAGCTTTCGTGACAGCCAGACGCGCACATACGGCACGCTCCACATGCGATACGTGCCGGGGTGGACGCGGAGGAATCGGGTCCCCACGACTGGCAGGAGGATCGAACTGCCAGCGACGGCTGCCGGAAGGGCGACAGCGAGCCGCAGCCCGGTCGCTGTCGTCGTTGTCCAGCCCGCGCTCGCGAGCATCCATGCCGCGGGTGCGCCGATGGCGAGCAGGAGAACGACAAGCAGGCCGAGTTGGACCGCGCCGCAGAGGATCACCCGAGCCGGCGGGTACACCGGGGGTTCGAGGCGCGGTGCGGGCGCCGACCGCGCAGACGCCACGCCGGGCCCGGCAGCGGCGTCGAGATGCGCGGCGAGCTCGCGGATCGTCGGGTGGCGGTACACGTCGGCGAGCGCGCAGTGGTCGAGCCCCGGCTGTCGCCTCAACCTCGACACGACGATCGCGGCGAGAAGGGAATGCCCGCCGAGGTCGAAGAAGAAGTCGTCGGTGACCGAGAGTCGGTCCCGCCCGAGAACCTCCCGCCATGTCGCGGCGACCCCCTCCTCCGTCTCAGTGGCGGGCGCCGCCATCGAGCCTCCCGCGCCTTTGGCATGGGCTGCGTCGGACGGAGGGAGACGCCCGCGGTCGACCTTGCCGTTCGCGAAGACGGGGATCTCGTCGAGCGGCTCGACCAACGCCGGGACCATGTGCGTCGGGAGACGGCGCTTCAGTTCGTCGTGCAACAGCCTCGTGAGCACCGGACCATCGGCGTCGGCGCGTGCGACGAAGTAGGCGACGAGGCGAGGCCCCCCATCTGCGGGCACCGCGTCGACCACCGCGTTCACCACGCCGTCGACCGAGAGGAGCACGCTTTCGATCTCCTCGAGGTCGACGCGCATCCCGCGGATCTTGACTTGTCGATCGGTGCGGCCAAGGTAGACGATCTCGCCCCCGTCGGTGAGCCGTCCGAGATCGCCCGTCCGATACATGCGTCCGGAGCCCGACGGATTCGCGACGAACTTCGTGGCGGTGAGCGCGGGTTGGTTCAGGTATCCGAGGGTGACGCCGGGCCCGCCGATGCAGATCTCGCCCGCCTCGCCGGCGTCGACCAGGCGCAGGTCGTGGTCGCGCAGCGACACCTCGTAGGTGGGCACCGCACGACCAATGGTCACCGGCCGATCGGGCGTCAGCTCGCCCCATGTCGCCGTGACCGTGGCCTCGGTTGGGCCATACGTGTTGAGGAGCCGCCGACCCGCACGACTCCACCGCGTCACCAACGCCGCCGGGCACGCCTCGCCGCCCAGGATCAACAGCCGTAGGTCGCGAAGTCGGTCCTCCAAGGTCGCCAACAACGTCGGCACGCATACCAGGACCGATACCCGCTGCTCAGCGAGGAACGCCGTGAGGCCCTCACCGAACCGGCGATGATCGGTGGGCCCGGCGACGACCGTTGCACCCACCGCCCACGCCGGCCAGATCTCCTCGATCGAGAAATCGAAGGCCAGACTCATGCCCTGGTACACACGGTCGCTCTCGACGATCCCATACAAAGCCGGGACGATCGCCACGAAATTGCAGATCGCCGACTGGGGTACCGCAACACCCTTCGGCGTACCCGTCGAGCCGGACGTGTACATCACGTAGCACAACGGATCCCGGGCATCGTCGGCGTT
>JANMVY010000574.1:0-2884 GCA_031393535.1 Actinomycetes bacterium
GGGCCTACCGATCTCGGCGCCACCCGAGGCCGTCGGCACGTTCGTCAACGGGCGCCAGCAGACGGTGCTCGGCGCCAAGACCGGGTGGCACCTGTGGATCGAGGGCGCGGGCGGGTTCTTCGTGGTCGACATGGACACCGGTTCGATCAACCATGTCGACGCCCCCGGATTCTTCGGGCAGCTCTATGCCGTCGAGGGCGGACTGTTCTACTGGTCGACGGAACGCCGACCCGACACGAGATTCGGCGCACTCGAGGCGATTCGTGCGACGTTGCAATCGCCGCCGCTCGCCATCGTCGGCGCCGACGTCATCGACTTCCGCTCCGCGAAGCGCGACCGGATCTGGGCCCGCACGGCCAATGGGTACGGCGAGTTCACCATCGACGGCACGCTCACGAACGAGGTCACCGAGCGCTGGGCAGTGGGCGCGATCGGCGACTCGTTGGTCGTCGAGGACGCAGGCACGATTTTCCTCGTCGACGTCGTCACGGGACGGGCGCGCGCCTGGGCGATCGGCGACGTCACGAACGTGGGCCGAGGCCACATCGTGTGGCGCGAGTGCACCGCCGATCTGCGTTGTCACTCGTGGGTTGGAACCGAGGGCAATCCCCGCGCTCGCGCCATCGAGCCGACTGACTCGATGTGCGGCGTCTGGTACGAGGGCTATCACGATCCCTGCGACGGCTCGTTCAGCGCGGACGGGCGGTTCTACCTCGCAGCTGATCGGACAGGAGTCGGCGCCCCGGACGACGTCACGCTGTTCGAGATCGACACCACGTGGAAGAGCCTCGTGCACTGGCCCAACCGGCGCAGCGCAGCCAACACGGGCGACTACTCCGGACTTGTCGCGAGTCCCGATGGGCGTTGGCTCCTCGGCCTACAAGGTGGCCGCGTCACCGCGCAGGCGATCGACACCGGCGAGATCATCGAGTTCGACGTCCTCAAGCTAAACGGGGGCAGGTTCGATGCGTCGTTCGCGTTGGGCTAGCGCAGTCGCGGTGTTCTTGCTCGCTACCAGTTGCGGTTCTGACGTCGCGGTGGCGCCGATTGCGGCACCCACAATCGCGGTTGCCGAGGCAGCCGGCGAGTTCGTCAGCGGCACGGAAGGGCCGGTGCTCGGAACGCCGACCGGACTGCACTTCGCGCTCGTCGCGGGGGGTTCGATCTTCGACGTCGACCTCGACACTGGGCGCATCCGCGGCGCGCGCCTTCCTGTGAACACACAGGTCCACCGTATGTTCGCGACGACCGATGGATTGTTCGTCGGCGGGTTCCCCACCTCGGGTGGCGGGCACGTCGCGATCGCCACGCGAGAGCTCGACGGCTTCGCCGACACCACGTTGGCGTACCTCTCGTTCCTCACCGGCGGTACTGCGTGGCAGGTGACCTCCGAAAAGGGGACCATCGACGCGAGGGAGATCGATCACCGCGCAGGTGCGCGCCGAGCGCGATCCGTGGCGATCGAGAACGACCGTCAGGCCCCGTTCGAGGACTTCGAAGCGGCGGGCGTGGTCGGCAACGAGCTGGTGCTCGACGCGCGCGGGCACATCGTGCTGGTCGACGTCATCACCGGCGCCTCGCGCAACTGGGCGAATGGCAGTGTCATCAGCGTCGGCGGCGACCGCGTCGTCTGGCGGGCATGCACCGACGACCGCACGTGCGCGACGTACGTGGGGACGGCAGCGAACCCACGTCTGCTGCGACTCGTGATCGACGGTGCGGTTCGCGCGGTCTGCGACGGTGGGTATGAAGGCGGCACGTTCGTGCTCTGTCCGATCGCGATCTCGGCGGACGGCGCGACCATGATCGGCGACGAGTCCGGTGCGTACGTCGCGAATCGTGTCACCGTGTGGGATCTCGCAACGGGAGCACGCCAACGCATCGATTGGCCCACCACCCGGCTGCAACCACGGATCAACACGGCTGAGGCGTTCGGGGTCGGCGGTGTGGTCGCATCACCCAATGGCGCATGGTTGTTCGCGGTGCAGACGATCGGTCGGGTGACCGCCGTCGAGCGCACAACAGGTCGCGTCGTCGAATTCGACGTGATCAAGCCGGTGGCCAAGGCCGAAGACTTGGTGACCGACTTCGCCATCGGCTGAGCGGCTGGACGCCGGCCGCGGCGCGGCGATCAGGCCTTCTTGCGTGCATTCGACGCGACCGACGCCGAGTTCAGCGCCACTGCCTCGCGGATGAGCGCCTTGAGCGCTTTCGCGTCGACCTTGTCGCCCTCGTGAAAATCGATGGCCCGCCGGACGTTGCCCTCGAGGCTCGAGTTGAACAGGCCCGACGGATCCTCCAATGAGGCACCCTTCGCGAAGGTCATCTTTGACCACGCTCTTGTGAGTCTCGCCGGTGCACACCATGCCGTCGTGGTACCAGACCGGCACCCCTCGCCACTTCCACTCCTCGACGACCTCGGGGTCGGCCTCCTGCACGATGCGCCGAACACGAGCGAGCATCTCGCCCCGCCAATCACCCAGCTCCTTAATCCTCGCATCGATGAGCTGCGACGGAGAAGGTCCCTTGGCGTCGTCGGTCGGGCTGGCCTCTGCCTTCGCCATGGTTGGTGTCACTTTCTTCATGTGCCGGTCCACGTGTGCCCAGGGCGGGACTCGAACCCGCACGATCCCGAAGGATCCGAGGGCCGCAAGATCGACCCGAACCCTCGGCCGGGTGCCGTCGAGTGCGTTCCTTGCGCTCAGGTCCAGGTCACAGGTCCGGCCACCCCGTCGCCACACACCCCGTGCGCCCGGTACCGGCGCGTCCCGTGCGCGTTTCGTGCGCGGCGACGCTCTCGTTGTTCACCCGGCGATAGCCCCTAATGGGTGTGTCAGTCGTTTGCTGGTCGAGCGATTGGTAGGTGCCCACTGAGATATCCCCG
>JANMVY010000575.1:0-1979 GCA_031393535.1 Actinomycetes bacterium
GACTCGCTCACCCGCGTCGCCATGGCGCAGCGCGAGATCGGTCTCGCGGCCGGGGAACCACCGACCACGCGCGGCTATCCACCGTCGGTGTTCGCGATGCTGCCTGCGTTGCTCGAACGAGCGGGACCGCATCCGAGCGGCACGATCACCGGGCTGTACACCGTGCTCGTCGAGGGAGACGATCTCGACGAACCAATCACCGACCACTCGCGCTCGATCCTCGACGGTCACTACGTGCTGAGTCGACGCATCGCGGCGAGCGGGCAGTTCCCCGCGATCGACGTTCCGGCGAGCACTAGCCGGCTGGTAAGCAAGATCGTGCCGAAGGACGAGCAGATGGAGATCCATCACGTCCGCTCGTTGCTCAGCGCGCTCGCCGACGGCCGTGACCTCATCGAGCTCGGCGCGTACGTCGCCGGTACCAACCCGGTCCTCGACGAGGCACTCCGCAAGCGCGATCGGCTCGACGCGATCCTCCGCCAAGACACCGCGATCGTGTCCACCTGGGACGCCGCCCGCGAAGCACGCGCAGGAGTGTTGCAGCCATGACCAAACGACGTCTCGGTCTCCCGCGTCTGCTCACCCGCGCCCAGATACGCGAGGACACCGCGCACCGCGAGGTGGCCGATCGAGAACGGTCGCGCGCCGCCCACGACGAGGCCTACGTGGTCCAGCTCGAAACGCTCCGCAACGCACGCGACCAACAGTTGCACGCGGTCGACGCGTCCAGCTTTCAACGTCAGCGGTCACAACTCGCGGCCGGGGCCCGAGCCGTCGACGAAGCTGCTGAAGCGGCGCTGGCCGCGGAGCACGAGCTGCGCATCGCACAGATGCGACTGTTCGAAACGGCTCGCGAACGCAAGACACTCGAACGACTCGAAGATCGCGATCGAGCCGTGCTGGCCGTGCTGGCCTCTCGCGCGTCGCAGCGTGCGCTCGACGATCTCGTCGTGCGAAAGCGGCCGACATGACCGACGTACTCGATCGCATCGCCAATTTACGAGCCCGGTTCGAGACGCCGGCTACCGCGGCGCGCGCCGCGAGCAACAGCGACTTCTCCTCACTCCTCGAATCGGCGAAGACGTCGAAGGTCACGTCGGTATCGAGCGCGGTCGGTGCGACGAGCGGTGCCGACACGTTCGCTCTGTCCTCGATGTCACGCCTGGCGCTGGCGAACACCTCGACCCCGTCGACCGGTGCCATGGGTGTCACACGAATTCGCTCGCGGTTGGCTGCAGTGCCGGTTCCCGAGAGCTTTGCGCACTACTCGAAGGTGATCGGTGAGATCGCGACCGCTGAAGGCGTGCCGGCATCACTGCTCGGCGCACTGGTGTGGAGCGAATCGGGGTTCAACCCCGATGCGGTTTCGGGCGCCGGTGCACGCGGTCTGGCCCAGCTGATGCCGGCCACCGCGGCCGGGCTCGGCGTCAACATCGATGACCCGGTCGACAACCTGCGCGGCGGTGCTCGCTACCTCCGTCAGATGCTCGACCGTTTCGGAAGCACCGAGCTCGCGCTCGCGGCCTACAACGCGGGCCCGAACGCCGTGATCCGAGCGGGCGGCATCCCGCCGTACGACGAGACCCGGAACTATGTGACGAGGGTGACGGCCCGAGCGGCGACCCTCGCGGGAGGACAGCAATGAAGGTTTCGAATGACGTCGCCCCGGCGACGATCGCAAGCGACAGCCGATCGACCGAGCCGATGGACGGCAACGAGTTCGCGGCGCTCCTGGCCGCCATGGCCGCAATCCCCGCGATGGCGTCGCCGATCGACCTGCTCGGCGCGGTCGCGCCAGAAGCGAGCGCCGGCGCGGCGACGGCCGGCCCACCGGCTCTATGCGCCATGCCCCCATTCGCAACGACGATCGACCTCACGGCCTTCGCCGCGGCCGGCGCCGCTGCGCTATCCACCGCGGCCGGCGCCGCTGCGCTATCCACCGCGGCCGGCGCCGCTGCGCTATCCACCGCGGCCGGCGC
>JANMVY010000591.1:0-1755 GCA_031393535.1 Actinomycetes bacterium
TGTTCGGGAGCAGTTGCACGAGCCCGCGACGGCGGGTCGGGTCACCCGCGCAGAACTCGACGAGCCACCGGTTGTGCGCACGCAAGCCCGCCCAACGACGCCGGTATTCGAGGGTGGTCGTGGGGACACCGCCGAGGTGCACGAGGATGTCGTAGAACGGTGTGAGCGTGTTCGGAAAGATCACCTCGCCGGTGATTCCCTCGAGGTCACACGCCGCCGTGCGCGCATCACTGTCCCAGTTGAGCTTCGCCTTGTCAGGATCGCGGAGGTCGATCCACGGGTTGGTCACCGAAGCGGCCCACACGTCGAAGTCGTCGTGGAACTCGCGGTCGAGATAGGGCAAGTAGCCGCGCATCGACGCGCCCGCGTGCGTGTCCGACGACAGGATCATGTACCGGTCGATGGTGTCCCAGTTCGCCACGGTGCGCCCCGCCTCTCGTGCGCGCGTGCTGCCCGCACGACCCGCAGGCTACGTCACCGGAGATAGGCCTGGCCGCCGTCGACGATCAGCGTGCCCCCAGTGATGTACCGCGCGTCGGCCGAGCAGAGGAACACCGTTGCCCGCCCTATGTCGGCCTCGCAGTCGCCCACGCGGCCGAGGGGTACCGTTCGGAGGAACGCCGCCGCTTCCTCCGGCCGGTCCTCGGCCCATTGCTCGTAGCCGGCAGAGGTGGCCAGCGGGATGAGCGTCATCACCCGGATTCCGTCGCGGCCCCATTCGGTGGCGGCCGTGCGGGTGAGCATGCGCATGGCCTCTTTCACCGACGCGTACACGCCGTAGTTGTCGGGGTCGGCGCGCAGGCTCGCCGCGGTCGCGAGGTTGATGACGACACCACCGTCGGTGAGATGTGGGTGACACACCTGCATGAAGCTGAACGCGGCCAGCGGGCCGGACAACCACGAGCGCTGGAACTGCTCGCGTGTCGCGTTGAGCAACGGTGTGATGAAGACCTCCTGCGCATTGTTCACGAGAATGTCGACGGTGCCGTACCGCTCGATCGTCGTGTCGACGCACGCGTTGATGTCGCCTTCGTCGGTCACGTCGCACAGAACTGCCGAGGCATCGCCGCCGCGGCGCACGATCTCGGCAACGGTGGTGTCGCACTTGGAGAGCGTGCGCCCGGCCACGATCACGCGTGCACCTTCCGCGGCCAACGCATACGCGATGCCTTGACCCACGCCTTGGCCGGCACCCGTGACGATCGCGACCTTGCCTTCGAGAACTCCCACAGCGTTGCCCCTTTTGATGTGTCGCTCGTCGGCACGAGCCTGGTGCGTGCCATTATGCGTTGTGTCCATCCGCGGAACCGAAGGGGGCGGCGTGACCAGTGAGCAATCGCTCAGCATGCGACAACAGATGGTCGTGGCCATTCGTCAGCTTGCCTCCGAGGGCTACGACGACAAGCTCGCCGGCCACGTGAGCGTGCGCGACCGCGACGATGGCACCTTGCTCGTGCCACGCGTCGGCTCGCTGTGGGAGGAGTTCACCGTCGATGACATCGTGCGCATCGACGCAGACGGCACGATCGTCGAGGGTGAAGGCAGCCTCAACCCCACCATCGTGTTCCACCTCGAGTTGCACAAGGCGCGTCCGGACATCGTGTGCGCACTGCACAACCATCCACCCTACGGAACCATGTGGGCGTGCGCCGGTGAGTTACCGCCGCTCTACGACCAGACGGGGGCCAATGGTGGCGGAACCGCTCGCGTGTACGCGGAATACGGCGGCGTGGTCGACTCGCGCGACGCCGCCGC
>JANMVY010000646.1:0-3920 GCA_031393535.1 Actinomycetes bacterium
GCGCAGGAGCGTCGCGAAATGCCCCGACATCGGCGCGACGACCAGCACCTTGGGTTGTACGAACTCATCGCCCTTTGCGAAATGCAACAACGAGCCGAATGGTGTGCGATCGACCACCTGTTCGAACACGGGTGTCTCGACGCCTTCGACGGCCACGTGCTCGATGCCGAAGGCGGGGCGCACATGCGTGAGTCGAGTGTCCTCGGCGAGCTGGCATGCGGCGCGCGCCGAACGAACGGGCAGCGACCCGGCAAGCGCGGGCGGCAGACGATCGAGCAACGAACGACCCATGCTCGCCGACACGCGAAGGACGCTGGCGGCATCGGTCATCGGTTGAAAGAGCTGATACAGCATGCAGGCCCGTCGCGTAGGCAAATCCTGGTGGCCGGTAGGGTACTGCCATCATCAGCTGCACTTCCACGACGGGCATATGGAATCAATGCGCGAGTGGATCGACGCGGCCGAAGCCGAACCCACGAGCATCGTCGAGCTCGATGCCCAATTCTGATCGTTCCGGCCGGGGACCACGTACACCATGATGGACCTGCCGCTCAACGCCTGGCTGCTGTTCAACAACGCAGCCCGACACCACCCGAACGTCGAGATCGCCACTCGACGGGTCGGCGTGACCGAGCGCATCACCTATGCGGAGTACGCCGCGCGTACCCAGCAGTTGATGCACGCGCTCGACCGCTTGGGCATCGATCGCGGCGGCCGGGTGTCGACACTCGCGTGGAACCACAGCCAGCACCTCGAGGCGTACTTTGCGATCCCGTGCACAGCACGCGTGATCCACACCGCGAACATCCGTCTCTCCGCCGACGACCTCGCATACGTGCTCGGTCATGCACGTTCGACCGCAGTGTTCGTCGACCCCGAGTTCCTCCCCCTCGTCGAGCAGATCGCCGCGCAACTACCGGCGTTGCGGCATGTGATCGTGTTCGGTGACCGTGTACCGCCGACCACGCTCCCCGATGTGATCGCGTACGAGGCGCTCATCGCGGACGAGGCCACGCACTACCCCATGTTCGACATTCCCGAAACGACGCCGCTCGGTCTGTGTTACACCTCGGGAACCACGGGTCGCCCGAAGGGCGTGGTCTACACACACCGCTCCACGTTCCTCCACGCGCTCGCGGTCACGTCGGGCGCAGCGATGAGCATCGGACCGAGTGACTCGGTGTTGCCCCAGGTGCCGATGTTCCACGCGAGCGCGTGGGGCATGCCCCACGCCGCGATCGCGGTCGGCGCAAAGCTCGTGCTCTACGCGGGTGCGCTCGACGCGGCCGAGTTCCTCGACACGCTCCGCGATGAACACGTCACCGTCACCGCCGGAGTACCCACAGTCTGGTTGGCGGTGGCCGACGAGCTCACGGCGCGGGCAACATCGCTCCCCGATCTCCGCCACATCGTGTGCGGCGGCTCGCAGCCACCCCGCCCGCTCATCGAACGCTACGCGCGTGAGTTCGGTATCACCATCGTGCAGGCGTGGGGCATGACCGAGACGTCACCGCTGGCGTCGATGGCCTGGCCCCAGCCGCACATGCGCGACTGGCCCGATGACGAACTGCTCGCCACCGTGCGGAGCCAGGCCGGGTTACCTCTGCCGGGCATCGAGATCGACATCCGCGACGACACGGGTGCGTCGCTCGCGTTCGATGGCGTCAGCATGGGCGCGCTTCACGTGCGTGGCCCGTGGGTCACCCACGAATACGACGGCGGTGCCGACCCCACATCGTTCACCTCTGACGGCTGGTTCCACACCGGCGACGTCGCCATCGGTTCGACCGAGGGGTACTTCGTCATCGCCGACCGCACCAAGGACCTCATCAAGTCTGGTGGTGAATGGATCTCGTCGGTCGACATGGAAGCCGCGATCATGGGACTCCCCGGCGTCGCCGAAGCTGCGGTCATCGCCGTGCCCGACCCGAAGTGGCAGGAACGCCCGCTGGCGTGCGTCGTGCTCCGCGATGGGGCGCAGCTGCACCTCGCCGATATCCGCGCGCATCTCGAAACGCACGGGTTCGCTCGGTGGCAACTACCCGACCGGGTCGAGTTCATCGACGCCGTGCCGCGCACCGCGGTCGGCAAGTTCGACAAGAAAGTATTGCGCGCCCGCTTCGGGGTCTGACGTGAGCGGGTCGAGGTCGCCTCAGCCGACACGACCTCGACCCGCGATCGGGTGACCCGCGGACGCTGATCCGACCGGACTCGATCGACCATCTCCCACGGTGTCGCGGACGAGGAACCCCAGCGCGATCCATACACACGCCATGCCGAACCAACGCGCCGCCGAGACGTGTTCGTGAAAGGCGAGCACCCCGCACAGCAACTGCATGGTCGGCGTGAGGTACTGCAAGAGGCCGATCATCGAGAGCGGTACCCGCCGCGCGGCGACGCCGAAGAGCACGAGCGGCAACGCGGTCACTGCGCCGAGGGCGACGAGCAACCACCGTGTGCCCGTGTCGGCCGAAGCCGCGTCGAGGCCGCCGCGTGCCACGAGGACCACCAGCCCGATCGCACCCACGGGCGCCATGCACAGCGTTTCGATCGCGAGCGCGGGTACCGCGTCGAGGCCCGCCGTCTTCTTCAAGTAGCCATAGAGCGCGAAGGTGCCGGCAAGCGACAACGCGATCCACGGGAAGCGACCGTACGCACCGGCCAGCACCACCACCGACAACACGCCGAAACCCAACGCGACCTTCTGGAGTCGGCGCAACCGCTCGCCGAGCAAGACCACCCCGAGCGCAACGGTCACGAGCGGGTTGATGAAATACCCGATGGCCGCGTCGACCACATGGTCGGCCGATACCGCCCACACATAGATCAGCCAGTTCGCAGTGACCATGAGACCGGCCAGCGCAACGCGGGCGAGCACGCGTCGGTCCGCGACGGTTGCGAGCGCACGTCGGGCCCGCCCCTGTGCGCCGAGGACAGCCCACACGAGGACACAGGTGGTGAGGATGCGCAAGCACGCGATCTCGAACGGTCGCACTTGGCCGAGCCGATGGAAGTAGAGCGGGAAGAGCCCCCAGATCGCGTAGGCCGCTGCGCCGGCGATCATGCCCCGGCGAGTCTCACGCGCCGCGATCAGTCCTTCGGGATCAGCGGACACGTCAGTCGTCACCCGGGCACCGTACCAACCCCCACCCACGCGCTCGCGCGGCATTTCGCCCCGGTGCCCGGCCGACGCCGGTCATCAACGTCGCGTGCAGCTACTCGTGGAGATGCGGCAGGGTGATCGACGAAAGGCGACCCGGTTGGCAGTACACGCGCTGATTCGACGAACGCATCGTCGTCGCGGTGGCGTACGGCTCGCCGGTTCCGAGGTTGCGCGCGTACACCGGGTGCGCGCCGCTCGACACCTGCACGCGCACCGAATGGCCTGCGGCGAAACGATGGCCCGCCGGCCACACCGCGACCGACACGCCATACACCCCGTCGAGGTCGCGGGCGATCATCGACGGCTCGACGCGCTGAAGACCGTCGCAGACGTTGTACGAGCGCCCGTCGGGATGCACATCGCAGAGGCGTACGAAGAAGTCGGTGTGGTCGAGGTCGGAGCTCACGAACAGCTCCGCGGACACCCGACCGATCACCGTCAACGGCTCCGCGAGCACGCCGCTCGTATACACCAGCACGTCGGTCCGTGATTCGAGCGAGCGGTTGTCGACCGGGCCGCCGGTGAGCATGCCGATGCCACCGAACGCCGGCGTCGGATCAGCGGGGTCATAGCGGTACCCGTCGGGTTCGTCCGAGATCGTCGGCGACTCGGTGGCGAGGCGACCACCCGCGTGGAGATACCAGCGGGACGGCACCGACGTGGGCGGCGGCCAGTCGTCGAGATCGCACCACTGCCCTCCTTCGCCTTGGACGTGCACCGTGACCGGGCGACTCGGCAGTGGGGTCGCCAGCAGTTC
>JANMVY010000670.1:0-7910 GCA_031393535.1 Actinomycetes bacterium
GTCGGCAAAGGTGGCCACGTCGAGCCCGGCGTTCGCTGCGCCGCGCTCGAGCATCGTGCGCAGGCGATCGGTGAGCGTAGGTCCGGGGTGCAACGACACGACGGACACGCCGTCCTTGCCGACGTGCTCGGCGGTGCTGCGCGTGAAATGCACGAGCGCGGCGTTGAGCGCGGCGAGCACGTAACCAGGCGTGGCGCGGATGCCTGCGGTGCCGCCGACGTTAACGATTCGGCCGAAGTGCTGTGCACGCATCGACGGCAACACCGCCTTGGTGCAACGCACGTAGCCCATCACCTTGAGGTCGAAGCAATGTTGCCATTGCACGTCGGTGATGTCGTCGAGAGTGCCGTTCGGCGACGCGCCCGCGTTGTTGACGAGGATGTCGACCCCACCGAACGCGTCGATGCACGAGCCGATGGCGGACTGCACGCCGACCGCAGTCGCGAGGTCGGCCACCGCGACATGCGCACCTGTGACCTGCGCGACAGCAGCCAGTGCGGCAGCGTCACGGCCGATGATCGCGACGCGCGCACCCTCGGCCACCAGCGCGCGTGCGGTGGCCGCGCCGATACCACGCGACCCGCCGGTGACGATGGCGCGGCGTCCCTGCAACCCGAGGTCCATGATCGAGACCTACGCCGCGGGGGCCTTGGGTGCCGGCCAACCGGGCAGCAGCCCCCGCCGTTTGCATTCGCGTTGGGCCATGACGATCTGGCCCCGCAGCGTGTCGGCCTCCGCGTCGGCGGCGAGCCAGCCGATCACCGCGCCGATCACCGGTGGTGTCGCCGGAACGAAGTGCTGCGCGTACTGGGCGGAACGGTTCGCCGCTTCGGTCTTCTCCGTGACCACGAAACCAGGATCGACGCTGAAGATTCGGATGTCGTGATCGGCCAACTCGAGGTGGAGCAGAGGTGCCATGCGCGCGAACGCAGCCTTCGACATCGCGTAGCCCATGCCCCAACCGCCCTGGCCGATGCGCGCCGGCGGGTCCTGGTACGCGGTCGCGGAGATCATGTTGATGATTGTGCCGCTGCGGCGCGCCATCATCTGGGGCAACACGGCCTTGGTTATCGCGAGTTGGGCGTAGACGTTTCCCTCGAAGATCGTGCGCAGGTCATCCTCGTCGAGATCGACGAACTCGACCATCGTTCCGTGACCCTGGAAGATGGCGTTGTTGACGAGCACATCGACGCGGCCGAATCGCTCGGTCACCGCGTCGACGCAGTCGAGGATCGATTTTCGGTCGAGCACGTCCATGCGCACCCCGAAGCCGGCGACCCCCTCGGCTTCGATTGCCTCGACCGTCGTGTCGAGCCCGCCGGGTACCCGGATCGACGGATCGGTGTCGACGCGCCCGTCGCCGTCGCGCAGGGTGCGCGCCGACACGGCGACGTCGAAGCCGCGCCTCGCCAGATGGATCGCCGCGGCCTTGCCGATGCCGCGGCTCGCGCCGGTGACGAGCGCGACCGGTCTGTTGGTGCTCATGACCCGCGACCCTATCCGGTCCTGCCAACCGCTTCTTCGAACGAGTTCGGTCAATGGCCACCCCGCATCGCGCGCAGCACACCGGTGGAGGTGCAGGTCGAGCTGGCAGTCGCGTAGGGTCGGCGGCGCGCGACGTGCGTGCGCGGCGACGTGAGGGGGCCTCGATGGCATGGGAGTTCTCGACCGAACCGGAGTTCCAGGTGAAACTCGACTGGATGCGCGAGTTCCTCGACCGCGAGATCCTCCCCCTCGAGACGATCGAGTACGACGTCACCGAAACCCAGTGGAAGCAGCTGACTGATCCATTGAAGGACGAGGTGAAGCGCCAGGGCCTGTGGGCATGCCACCTCGATCACGAGCTCGGTGGTCAAGGCTTCGGTCAGGTGAAGTTGGCGCTCATGCACGAGATCCTCGGCCGATCGACCACCATCGCCCCTGGCATCTTCGGCAACCAGGCTCCCGATTCGGGCAACGCCGAGCTGATCGCCATCGGCGGCAACGCCGAGCAGAAGACGCGGTGGCTCGAACCGCTCCTCGATGGTCGGATGAAGAGCGGCTACTCGATGACCGAGCCCGAGGTTGCCGGGTCGGACCCCACGCTCATCCGCACCCGTGCGATGCTCGACGGCGACGAGTACGTCGTGAACGGTCACAAGTGGTTCACATCGCAGGGATCTGCGGCCAACTTCCTGATCGTGATGGTGGTGACCAACCCCGACGTGCACGCGTACCAGGGCAGCTCGATGATCATCGTCCCGAACGACACACCGGGCGTGAAGATCGTGCGCGACGTGGCGAACATGCATCACCCGGTTCCTCCGCACGGCACGAACCGCCGGCCGGGCGGCCATGCCGAAATCGTGTACGACAACGTGCGCGTACCGAAGGGGAACCTCATCGGCAACCCCGGTGACGGCTTCCTGCTTGCACAAAAGCGTCTAGGACCGGGCCGCGTGCACCACGCGATGCGGTGGCTCGGCCAGGCGCGACGAGCATTCGACATGATGTGCGAGCGCGCGTTGTCGCGCTACTCTCACGGCTCACTGCTCGCCGAGAAGCAGATGATCCAGGACTTCATAGCCGAGTCCTACATCGACATCGAGACCGCGAAGATGTTGTGCATGAAAGCCGCGTGGCACATGGACCAGTACGGCGCGTCGCGTTCGCGCGTCGAGATCGCGGCCATCAAGGTGTATGGCACCAAGATGCTTTACAACGTGATCGATCGCTCGATCCAGGTTCACGGCGCGCTCGGCTACACCACCGACCTGCCACTCGAGGAGATGTACCGCAACGCGCGTGCGTCCCGGCTCGTCGATGGCGCCGACGAGGTGCACAAGGTGACGATCGCCCGTCAGTTGCTGAAGAACTACGCGCCGGTCGATTCGTGGCCGACGGAGTTCGTGCCCACGCGCCGGCTCGCCGCGCTCGAGAAGTTCGCGGCCCTCGTCGACATCGAAGCGTCGAACAGCTGAGTCACCGCGCGCATGGTTACGCCAGTCGGAAGGTCGCGCCGATGACAGGTTCAGGCTTGTTGCACACGACGGCGCCTTCGCGCACAAGTTTCACGAGGTGCGCGAGAACCGAGCGACCCGCGGGCTTGTGCAACTCCTTCGGGTAGCCGACGTAGATCCGTTTCACCATCGCCGGGACCTTCATGGGTTTCTCGGTGAGCACATCGAGGATCTGCTGCTCACGTTCGAGCCGGTGTTGACGCAACGCGCGCACGTAGGCGGGCACCTCGCGAACCGCCGGCCCGTGCGTGGGCCACAGTGCGTCGTAGTCGTGTTGCAGCACGAGATCGAGGCTGGCGAGGTAGTCGCTGACATCACCGTCGGGCGGCGGGATGATCGAGGTCGACCAGCCCATGATGTGGTCGCCGCTGAACAACACGTTCTCCTCGCGGTAGCCGTAGCAGAGATGATTCGAGATGTGGCCCGGCGTGTGGAGCACGTCGAAGGTCCAACCCGGGCCTTCGATCACGTCGCCTGTTCCCACGCGAATGTCGGGTTCGAAGTCGATGTCGGAATGCTCCTCGACCTTGCCCTCGGTCTCGCCCTGCGCTTCCATCTCACGGCTGAGCGGGTGCGGCCCGAACGCGTACACCGGCGCGTCGACACCTGCCTTGCGCAAGAGCGCGGCGCCCGGTGAATGGTCGCCGTGGGTGTGGGTGACGAGGATCGCGACGATCTCCTCGCCGCGCAACGCGCGCAACAACGCCTTGATGTGCGCCTTGTCGCGCGGGCCCGGATCGATGACCGCGACATTGCCCCAGCCGACGATGTAGGTGCCGGTGCCGTGAAACGTGAAGGCACTGGGGTTGTCGGCGAGCACGCGGCGGATGTGGGGTGACACCGAGTAGCTCAGGCCGGGGACGGCCGCGAACTCCCGTACGTGGGGAACCACCGTGGCCATGACCGCCCCTTTCCGGACGCGCGTTCGCGTGTCCGCTACGACTTGTGCACGCGCGTGACCTCACCGGTGGACGCTGCGAGGTACGCGGGGATCTCGCCGCCGCCGTGGACCATGACGTTGGTTCCGGTCATCCAACGCGCCATGGGCGACGCGAGGAACAACACGACATCGGCGATGTCCGCGGGGGTTCCCATGCGCCGTGCGGGGATGGTGTTCGCGACCCGAGCGGTCCCTTCGGCGTCGCCGTAGTAGAGGTGTGCCTCGTCGGTCACGATGAGGCCGACCGTCACGGTGAGCACGCGGATCTTCGGGCCCCATTCGGTGGCGAGGGTCTCGGCCACGTTGAGCAGCCCGGCCTTCGCCGCGCCGTACGCGACGCCTGCGGGGTTTGGTCGAGTGCCCGACACCGAGGCGATGTTGAGGATCACCCCGCCGGTGTCCTGTGCGGTCATCGCACCGTGCACTGCCTGCGCGAAGGTGATGGGCGCGAGGAGGTTGAGCGCGATGATGCGCTCGTTGAAGCGCGGCGACACGGTGGCCGAGTCGGCCGGGGGCGCGCCACCCGCGTTGTTGACGAGCACGTCGATGCGACCGAATCGGTCGATCGCAGCCTGCGCGACGGCCTTGACCTGCTCAGGATCGCGCACGTCGCACTGGACGAAGACAGCTTCGCGGCCGCCCGCGCCAACCGGCGCCTCAGGCGGATTGCGGGCGCAGATGACGACATTGGCCCCACGCTCGAGAAAGGCGGTGGTGATGCCCTGCCCGAGTCCTTTGGTGCCGCCGGTCACGATGACCGTCTTGCCGGTGAAGTCGAGCGCGGAGTCGGCTGGCATGGCGCGCACGTTACCGCGGCGCCGGTGGTCGCCACGAAGCCTGCCCGTCCGGTCGGTCGAAACGGCGATCTGAGCGGCAACTAGCCGCATGGGGTCCGGTCGCGTACCGTGGGCGCCTATGCCAGACAAGCGAATGACCGACGACGAAGTCGTCGCCGAGCTCCGCGACGGAATGACAATCGGCATCGGCGGCTGGGGCTCACGCCGCAAGCCGATGTCGCTCGTCCGCGCGATCCTCCGCAGCGACCTGAAAGATCTCACCATCGTCACCTACGGCGGCCCTGACGTGGGCCTGTTGTGCGCGACGGGCAAAGTGAAGAAGGTGATGTACGGGTTCGTGTCGCTCGACTCGATCCCGCTCGAACCGCATTTCCGCAAGGCGAAGCAGAGCGGTTCGATCGAGTTCGGCGAGTACGACGAGGGCGCGTTCTACCTCGGGCTCCTAGCCGCCGCGCATCGCGTGCCCTTCTACCCGACGCGTGCGGGGCTTGGGTCCGACATGCTCACCATGAACCCCGACATCAAACTCGTGAAGTCGCCCTATGCCGATGGCGAGGAGCTCGTGGCCATCCCCGCGTTCCAGCTCGACGCGGCGCTCATCCACATGAACCGCGCCGACGCTCGCGGCAACGGGCAGTTTCTTGGTCCCGATCTTTTCTTCGACGATCTCATGGCCATGGGTTCGCCCAAGGTCTACATGTCGGCCGAGAAGATCATCCCCACCGACGACTTCTTGAAGTACGGCTCGGTGCATTCGCTGAAGATCCCGCGCATGTACGTCACGGGTGTGGTCGAGGCGCCACTCGGTGCGCACTTCACCGAATGTCCGACCGACTACGAGCGCGACGAGGCCTTCCAACGCGAGTACGCGGACACGGCCAAGGACGACGACCTGTGGCAGGCGTTCAAGTCGAAGTACCTCGACCTGCCATCGCACGCCGAGTATGTCAAGGCCGTTCAGGCACGAGGGGAGAAGTGACGATGAGCGAGACGACCCTCGACGAAGTCTGTGTGGTGGCCGTGGCCGACGCGTTCCGCGGCGACGGCGAGATCCTGTGCAACCCGATCGGTGTCGTGCCGATCTGTGGCGGCCGATTGGCGCGGGCCACGTTTGCGCCCGACCTGATGATGACCGACACCGTGGCCGCGCTCGTGGCCAACACCATCCCGGTCGGTGTCGCGAATCCGGCCAAGGTCATCGAGGCCTACATGCCGTACCGCACGATCTTCGACGTGGTGTGGTCGGGCAAGCGCCATGTCGTGATGGGCGCGAGCCAGATCGACATGTGGGGAAACCAGAACCTGGCGGCCATCGGCGATTGGCGCAAACCCAAGGCCCAGCTGCTCGGCCTGCGCGGGGCGCCGGGCAACGTCATCAACCACCCGGTGACCTACTGGATCCCGAATCATTCGAAGCAAGTGTTCGTCGAGAAGGTCGATGTCGTCTCCGGCCCCGGGTACGACAAGATGCGCGCCCTCGGCGCTGCCGCCTCGCGCTTCTTCGAGATCCGCCGCATCGTGTCGAACCTCGGCGTGTTCGATCACCGCACACCCGACAACCGCATGCGGCTCGTGTCGACGCACCCTGGGGTCACCGTCGAGCAGGTCGTCGACGCCACCACTTTTGCGCTCGTGATAGACGGCGACATTCCCACCACTCGTCTGCCCACCGAGGCCGAGCTCGAGATGCTGCGCACCGTCATCGACCCCAAGGGCGCCCGCAAGGCCGAGTTCAAGTGATCGACGATCCTCGCCTCCAGACCCGCATCACCAAGCTGTTCGGCGTCCGCTACCCGATCGTGCAGACCGGCATGGGATGGGTGGCCAATGCCAAGCTGACTGCGGCCACATCGAACGCGGGCGGGCTCGGCATCGTGGCCGCGGCACCCATGACCTTCGCGCAGATGCAACAGGCCATTGCCCAAGTGCAGGCCGCGACCGACAAGCCATTCGGCGTGAACCTGCGCACCGACGCGGTCGACATCGACGCGCGCGTCGATCACATCATCAAGGTCAAGGTGCGCGTCGCGTCGTTCGCGCAAGCACCGGGCGAGGCGGTGGTGAAGAAGCTGAAGGACGCGGGTGTGGTGGTCATGCCCACCATCGGGGCGCGGCGTCACGCGGAGAAGGTCGCGGCGTGGGGCGTCGACGCAGTCATCGCGCAAGGTGCCGAGGGCGGCGGCCACACCGGCGTGATACCCACATCGATCCTCGTCCCCCAGGTGCTCGACGCAGTCGACATCCCGGTGCTCGTCGCCGGTGGCGTCTATGACGGTCGTGGTCTCGCAGCTTCGCTCGCCTATGGCGCGGACGGCATCGCGATGGGCACGCGGTTCTTGTTGTCGTCCGACAGCTCCGTACCCGATCACGTCAAGCAGATCTACCTCGACACGCCGCTCACGGGCACCGTCGTCACGAAGGCCATCGACGGCGCACCGCAACGCGTCATCCGCACCCAGCTCATCGACGAGCTCGAGCGGGCGAAGCTGCTCGCGTTTCCAAAGGCGCTCGCGAACGCGCTCAGGTTCCGCAAGCTCACGGGCACCACGTATCGCGACCTCGTGAAGGAGGGTCTCGCGATGAAGAAGAACCAGGACCTCACCTGGTCGCAGCTCGCGCTCGCGGCCAATGCGCCCATGCTCACCAAGGCCTCCCTGGTCGACGGGCACCCCGAGGTCGGCATCCTCCCCACCGGCCAAGGCGTCGGCGCGATCGACACGCTGCCGAGCTGTCAGGAGATCATCGACAGCTGCGTGCAGCAGGCGATCCACCAACTCGACCGTCTCTGTGGGAAGCGCCCATGAGCCTCACGCAGCCAGCCCGGTCGACCGGCCGAATGGTGACGTTGCCATGACCGACGCCGAGGTCGAGGTCGTCACGTACACCACCGACGGTCCGGTTGCGATCGTCACGCTTGCGCGGCCGGGCTTCGCAAACGCGCAGAACGGCCGCATGACGTACGCGATCGACGATGCGTACCGGCGCGCGGTCGAAGACGAGTCGGTCGCCGTGATCGTGCTGCGCGGGGCGGGTAAGCATTTCTCGGCCGGCCACGACATCGGCTCACCCGGTCGCGACGTCGACACCGACTACCCGCGCGAGGCCACGCTGCAGTACGGCCATGTCGACAAGCCGGGGGCCGAGCGGCATTACACGCGCGAGAACGAGCAGTTC
>JANMVY010000680.1:0-3669 GCA_031393535.1 Actinomycetes bacterium
CGTCGCGGCGCGCAATGTGGTCTTCCGCAACAACCTGGTGATCCCGCGCGCCGATCGCAAGACGACGATCACGTACAACGTCGACTCGATCACCTTCGACACGAATCTCTACGAGAACGCCTCCGGCTCGGCGCCGGGAACGACCGATCTCGTGGTGCGCGACGCCGGAGTCGCCAACCCGAGCCGCGGCGACTTCACCTTGAAACCGGGCAGCCTCGCGATCGATGCCGGCAGCGTCTCCGATGCGCCGAGCACGGACCAGAGCGGCAGGGCGCGGCGAGGCAAACCCGACATCGGCGCGCTCGAAGCGGCAAGCTGACTGTTCACCAATCACACGAGGCCTTGGCATGCGACCCGACGGACGTCTTCCCCACGAGCTGCGCCCCATCGCGTTCGAGCGCGATTACACCGAGATGACCCCAGGGTCGGTGCTCGTGAGCTTCGGTCGCACTCGTGTCCTGTGTACCGCGTCGATCGACGACGACGTGCCCCGGTGGATGCGCGGTCGGGGCACTGGCTGGGTCACCGCGGAGTATTCGATGTTGCCCGGATCAAGCCCCGAGCGTGTGCAGCGCAAGGTGTCCGGACGCTCACAGGAGATCCAACGCCTCATCGCCCGTTCGCTCCGAAGTGTGTGCGACATGGCGGTCCTCGGCGAACGGCTGATCACGGTCGACTGTGACGTGCTGCAGGCCGACGGGGGTACACGAACCGCGTCCATCACCGGCGGCTTCCTCGCGCTGCACGACGCCTGCACACGCCTCGTGCACGAAGGCAAGCTGCGGAAGAACCCGCTGGTCGAGCCGTGTGCCGCAGTGTCGGTGGGCGTGGTCGACGGCGTTGCGGTGCTCGATCTTCCCTATGTCGAGGACTCGCGAGCCGAGGTCGATATGAACGTCGTCATGACCGGCTCCGGGCGGTTCGTCGAGGTACAGGGAACCGCCGAGGGCGCGGCGTTCAGTCGGCCCGAGCTCGACGCGATGCTCGGACTTGCTGAACAGGGCATTGCCGAGCTGGTCGAGCTCCAGAAGCAGATGATCGCGATCGACTTGCCGCGGCGTCCGGCATCGAGGTGACGGGTATGCCGAGCCCGTCACGCCTCCGGCTCGTGTGCGCGAGCGCGAATCCGCACAAGGTCCGTGAGATCGGGGCGGTGCTCGGTGATGCTGTCGAGCTGATCCCGCGCCCCGCACACGTACCCGATGTCGTGGAGGATGCCGACACCCTGACCGGCAACGCCCGCCTGAAGGCCGTCGCATTGTGCACCGCAACAGGTCTTGCCGCGGTCGCCGACGACACCGGGCTCGAGGTCGACGCGCTCGACGGCGCGCCCGGCGTGCGTTCCGCGCGCTACGCGGGCGAGCGCTGCACCGATGCCGACAACGTCGCGAAACTGCTCGCTGCGTTGCAGCATGTCGAGCATGTCCGGCGCACCGCGCGGTTCCGCACGGTTGCGTTGGTGCGCTGGCCGCGCGGTGGCGAGACGCAGGCCGAAGGCATCGTCGAAGGCCACATCGCGCACGCGGCGCGGGGCATAGGCGGGTTCGGCTATGACCCGGTCTTCGTGCCCGTCGACGGCGACGGTCGCACATTCGCCGAGATGACCGCCGCCGAGAAGAATGCGATTTCGCACCGCGGGCGCGCGTTCCGTGCGCTCGTGAGCTCGCTCAGCGCGGATCGTTGAGCAGGGTCTCGAACGCGATCACGTCGAGCGGTCGGGCGAACAGGTAACCCTGGCCGAAGTCGCATCCGAGCTCGCGCAACAGATCGCGTTGCGCCGTGGTCTCGACGCCTTCGGCAACCACGCGCAAGCCGAGGCTGTGCGAGAGCGCGATGGTGGCTTTCACGATGGCGGTGTCGTTGTCGTCGGTGCCGAGACCGTCGGTGAACGTACGGTCGATCTTGACGAAGTCGATGGGGAATCTCTTCAGGTACGCGAGCGATGAGAACCCGGTGCCGAAGTCGTCGAGGCCGAGCTGGATGCCGAGCTCGGTGAGCTGGTTCAGCGTGCGTTCGGTGGTGGGGTTACCGTCGATGAGGGCACTCTCGGTGAGCTCGAGACTGAGCAGCTCCGCGCGCAGACCAGTGCTCACGAGCTCGGCCGCAACCTGCTGCGCGAACGAGTTTTCGGCCATCTGCCGTGCCGAGACGTTCACCGCAATGTGCAACGGGCGCCCTGGGTACCGCGAGACCCACGACGCAGCACGGCGTGTGGCTATGGTCAAGACCTGCGCGCCGAGACGCGTGATCAGGCCGGTGTCCTCCGCGATGTCGATGAACTCGCTCGGCAGCATCAACGAACCGTCGGCCTCACGCAGCCGAACCAGCGCCTCGGCGCCCGTGATCGCGCCATCTTTCAGGTCGACGATCGGTTGGTAGAGCACCTCGATGAGTCGTTCGTCGAGCGCACGTCGGAGGTGTTGCTCGACGCTGTGACGACGCACTGCCTGATCTCGTAGGTTGTCGTCGAACATGTCGGCGCGGTCGCGACCCTGCTCCTTCGCCCGGTACAGCGCGGTGTCGCTGTCGCGGAGCAGGTCCTCGGGCGACTCGAGCCCCTCGGCGATCGCGATACCGAGGCTGGTGGTGACGACCGTGGAATCGGTGCCGAGCTTGATCGGCTTCGCGATGGCACGCCGCAGCCGCCGTGCCGCGAGTACCGCGTCACCCCGTCGCACCATGCCGTTGATGATCACCACGAACTCGTCGCCACCGATTCGCGCAACGGTGTCGCCCGGACGGATGATGTCCTGAATACGGCGTGCGACTTCGCGCAGCAGCTCGTCGCCTGCGGTGTGGCCGAGGGAGTCGTTGACGATCTTGAACCGATCGAGGTCGAGGAACAGCACACCGACGAGCCGGCGTCGTTCCTGCGCGTGGCGCAATGCTTCTCGGAGGCGCTCGAGGAGCAGCGCCCGATTGGGCAAGCCGGTGAGCTCGTCGTGGTAGGCGCGGGTGGCCAGGATTGCGGCGGCCTCGACACGGTCGCTCACATCGCGTGCGTTCAGCACCAGGCCGTTCACGGCGGGGTTGTCGATGAGGTTCGTGGCGACAACCTCGAAGTGGCGCCACGAACCGTCGGCGTGGCGTACGCGAAGCTCGATGGGGCCACTCATCTTCGGGCGGCTCGTGAGCTCGGTTGCCGCGACCTTCACACGTTCGAGATCGTCGGGGTGTACAAGGGTGAAGACGTTCGTACCCTCGAGTTCGCTCGGGGGATGACCGAGCACCCGCAGCACCGCGGGGCTCGTGTACACCAC
The DNA here is from genome assembly GCA_031393535.1 of Actinomycetes bacterium. Classification (GTDB taxonomy): domain Bacteria; phylum Actinomycetota; class Acidimicrobiia; order Acidimicrobiales; family WLNW01; genus WLNW01. Next base: position 3,261 of record JANMVY010000680.1, read on the forward strand.
ACGGCCGCCGGGGCGCACGACGCACACGAGGTCGCTTGCATGCTCGACGAGCGCCGCGAGGCGTATCTCACTCGCGCGTACCCGTTGCTCGGCATCGCGAAGATCGGACAGGTCGCGTGCGACGAGCGACACCGCTTCGATGACGCCGTCGTCGCCGTGGTGCGCCACGAGCAGTGCCGAAACGGGGATCTCGTCGCCGAACCCGTTGGCGAAGGTGAGCTCGCCTTGCCAGGAACCGGCCCCGGTGAGCGCGGCGAGAGTGGACGTGGCGTATTGGGCCTGTGACCATTCGTCGAGCATGGCGAGCATCGACGTCTCGCTCACCTCGCGTGGTTGCAGGAAGCGACGGAACGCGTCGTTGGCCCACGACAACGTGTGACCGGTCGGGTCGAGGATCGCGACCAGGTCG
>JANMVY010000693.1:0-9813 GCA_031393535.1 Actinomycetes bacterium
TCCGCGATCTCGCCGTTGACGTACCCGACCGCGGTGAGCACACCCTTGCCCGCGTATCGGTCGCCGCCGTCGCGCAGCTCGACCGCTTCGAACTGTCCGGTGGACGCGCCGCTCGGGACGATGGCGCGCCCTCGGGCGCCTGACTCGAGTATGACTTCGACCTCGACGGTCGGATTGCCGCGCGAATCAAGGACCTCGCGACCGGTCAGGAACTCGATGGTGGACACTGCACGTACTCCCGTCGGTTGTGGGGAGTGAGGTTACACCGCGCTCGCGCGCGGAGGGTGTTCATCGAACGGCAATGGCACGTCCATCTCGCGCGGAACGTGAGATGACACGCCATCAGACGACAACTCGGCGGCGCGGAAAACCTCGACGACGCGCGATGCCGCGCGCCGCAAGGCCTGCTCGGCATCGACTCCTGCGGCGCGCGCACGCGCCACCACTGCGAACAACTCGGCACCGATCTGCTCGTCGTTCGTACCGCGCGACGCATCGGCGCCGAGCACCGCAGCCACGTCGAACGACGCCGACTTGCTCAGCACCTTCGACGCGAACGCGAGCGCCGGGAGCGCGACCGGAATGCCGTCCATCGCGGACTGGCGACCCTTCTCCGCGCGCTTGATGGTCTCCCAATTGGCCACCAGCTCGTCAGGTGTACCTACGTCGACCGAGCCGAACACATGCGGGTGGCGTCGCCGCAGCTTGTCGAAGATGCCGGTTGCGACATCGGCAGCGGTGAATGCGCCGTTCTCGGCAGCGATCACGGAATGAAAGAACACCTGGTAGAGCAGATCGCCCAGCTCCTCCTCGAGGTCGAGGTAGCCCTGGTCGGGATCGGCGGACACCGCATCGATCGCCTCGAGCACCTCGTAGGTCTCCTCGAGCAAGTGGCGGCGCAACGACTCGTGGGTCTGCTCGGCGTCCCACGGACACTCGGCCCGCAACACGCGCACCTGCTCGTCGAAGCGAGCGAACGCGGCGGCGAGCGGCTCGGCGAGCTCGGGAATGTACAGCGACGTCAGGTGGTCGGGCTCGAACGACCGATCGAGATCGTCCCATGCGACGGTGAACACCCGCTCATCCGGCGTACCCAGACGCTGCACGACGGTTATCGGCACAGTCGGCGCGTCGTCGACGGAAAGCTTGATGTCGGAAAGCACGTGGCGCGCGTCGCATTGCGCGACGAGCAACGGTCCACGCGAACCGGCCGCGTCGACACGGAACGAACGCCCGTCGACGACACGCACGCCCACGGCCAACGGGTCGATGCCCAGGCGCACCCACGCAAGGTCGAGGAACGACAGCGACGCGAGCACCTCGACTTCGACGCGATGGTCCGCACAGAGCAGCTCGACAGATCGCTCGGCGACCCGTGGCGAACCCGGTACGGCGTAGAGGACCTCGCCATGGCGGTTCGCCGCGTCGACGAGGGCCTCGACGATACCGAGGTAGACCTCGTCGAAGCTGGCCGCCTCCTCGTACAAGGTGTCGAACGATGTGGCGTCGCCGATCGCATCAGCTGCCGGATGGCGTGTGGTGCGCAGATATCGGACCGGGACGCGCCGGATCGCCTCGATGGTCCCCGCGGTGAGCAGGTCGGGGCCCGCCGGCCCGAGCCCGACGACCACGACCCGACCACGCGCCACGACCGCGGTCGAGAACTCCGACGCGGCGCCAGCCGTGCCGGTGCCGCTCACTTCCCGGTGGCCCCGGACGACTTCCCGGCGGCCCCGGACGACTTCCCGGCGGCCCCCGACGACGCGCCGGTCGGCGGAACGACCTTCGACTGCTTCGCGTCCCACGTACCGAACTGACGGCTCACGGTGACCTTGGTCCTACCGAGCGTGTAGTCGAGCCAACCACGCGGCTGCGCGAGCAGGTCCGCGATCTCGGCCTTCAAGGCGTCGTCGAGCGAGCGCGCGTTGTATCCCGTGGTGATCTTGATCAGGTGATAGCCATATTGGGTCTTGACCGGGCCGATGAGGTCGCCGTCCTTCGCGGCGGCGACCGCGGTCTCGAACTCGGGGACGAACGCTCCTTTTGCATTGCACCCGAGGTCGCCACCGGTGTCCTTGTTCGACGCATCGGTCGAGTTCGCCGCGGCGACAGACTCGAAACTCGCACCGCCGCGGATCTGCGCGAGCAACTGCTTCGCGAGCGATTCATCCGCGACGAGGATGTGGGCGGTGCACGCTTCGGACAGAAAGCGAGCCTTCTTTCCTGAGTCGTAGAACGCCTGGACGTCGGCGTCGCTGTACCACTTGTTGGTGGTGTCCGAGAGAAAGCGTGACAGCCGCGAGGTGCGCGCGCCGTCGGCGACCGCGGCCTGGCGGACCTTGTCGGAGGTGTAGTTGTACAGGCTCTGTGCGATGTCGGCCTCGGCCGCCTTCGTGTCCTCGTCATCGACGCTGAGGTTGTAGTGCCTCAGAGTCTGATCGACCAGCCTGCCGATGATCTTGTTCGTGAGCAGGTCGGCCGCCGCTGTGGCGCTCGGCGTCTTCTGTTTGGAGTTGGGTGCCGTGAGCTGGTCGAGCAACGACGACTTCTGAGTGGCCGGTAGCTCGGTCTCGGGAACCGACTCGACCGCGACGATGAGCTGCTTCAGTTCGTCGATGACCTCGCTCTTCGCGATGGTGGAGCGGCTGACGGTTGCCGTGTCGGTGGCGGACGCACCGGCCGTGGTGATGCTGAGGGTGGCGGCGTCGGTGGGCGAGCCGCTGCAGGCCGAACCGACAACCGTGAGCGTGACGGCCAAGGCAAGGACGCGCGGGAGCGAGTGAATTTTCACGATTGGTCAGCCTAGGAGTGTCGGGGGTCCGAGGTCACAACCGGGCGAGGTCGATCGTCCGCAGACTCGGGAGGAAACAGGTCAATGATCGCACTCGAGAGCTGCCCGAGCAGGTCGGGCTTCTTGGCGATGGGGAATTGCAGCACCCGGGCCTCGGTCCGGTACTGAAACCCCTTGTAGAGCCTTTGCAGCCGTACGGTCTTGCTCGCAGGCAACACCACCGGGGCAAGCTTGACGTTCCACGCGGGGCCACCGAAGCCGGGGCCCTTCGTGACCGACAGCTCGGTGACCCCGATACGTCGGCAATGCGCTCGCACCCGGGCCACCGCCAGCAGTACGGCCGCGGGTGGCGGCACCGGACCGTAGCGGTCGACCCATTCGGCCTCGACATCGTCGACGGTCGCGTCAGTGTCCGCGCTCGCCAGCCGCCGATAGGCCTCGAGACGAAGGTCCTCGCGCACGACGTAGTCGGTGGGCAAGAACGCGTCGACCGGAAGATCGAGCTTGCAATCGACGGGCTCGTCGGGTTTCTCACCTTTCAGCTCGGCGACCGCCTCGGTCACCATCTGGCAGTACAGGTCATAGCCCACCGCGGCGATGTGCCCTGATTGACCGGTGCCGAGCAGATTTCCCGCGCCGCGGATCTCGAGGTCGCGCATGGCGATCTTGAAGCCGCTACCGAGCTCGGTGGACTCGCCGATGGTCTTCAACCGCTCGTAGGCCTGCTCGCTGAGCTCACGGCCCGGCGGGGTGAAAAGGTAGGCGTAGGCGCGCGTGCCGGCGCGGCCCACGCGACCGCGAAGCTGATGCAGCTGACCGAGCCCGAGCAGATCGGCGCGATCGACGACGAGGGTGTTCACCGTGGGCATGTCGATACCCGACTCGATGATCGTCGTGCACACGAGCACGTCGAATTCGCCTTCCCAGAAGTCGATGACCACACGCTCGAGCGTGCCCTCGTCCATCTGGCCGTGCGCGACCGCTATGCGCGCCTCGGGCACGAGCTCACGCAGGTCGGCCGCGACGGTTTCGATGTCCATGACGCGGTTGTGCACGAAGAACACCTGACCCTCGCGCAGCAGCTCGCGCCGAAGCGCCTCTGCCACCGCACGTTCGTCGTACTCGCCGACATAGGTGAGTATGGGTTGGCGATCGGCGGGCGGTGTTTGGAGCAGCGAGAGGTCGCGAATGCCGGTGAGGCTCATCTCGAGCGTGCGCGGGATCGGCGTGGCCGTGAGCGTGAGCACGTCGACGTTCGCGCGCATCTTTTTCATCTGCTCCTTGTGGTTGACACCGAAGCGTTGCTCCTCGTCGACCACGAGCAGACCGAGGTTCTTGAACTGGACGTCGTCGGAGAGCAAGCGATGCGTGCCGATGACCACGTCGACCTCGCCGACCTTCAACCGCTTGGCGATCTCCTTGGCCTGCGCGTTGGTCAAGAAGCGCGACAACACCTCGACGCGGATCGGATACCCGGCGAACCGGTCGCTGAATGTCTGATGATGTTGTTGGGCCAACAACGTCGTCGGCACGAGGATCGCCACCTGACGGCCGTCCTGCACCGCCTTGAACGCCGCACGAAGCGCCACCTCGGTCTTGCCGAAGCCGACGTCACCGACGATGAGCCGGTCCATCGGCACGGCTTGTTCCATGTCGGCTTTGACCTCGTCGATCGCGCGCAGCTGGTCGGGGGTCTCCATGTACTGAAACGAATCCTCGAGCTCACGCTGCCACGGTGTGTCGGCACAGAACGCATGACCCGGCGTGGTGACGCGTCGTTGGTACAGCACCACGAGTTCTTGCGCGATCTCGCGCACTGCGGACCGCACACGTTGCTTCGTGCGTGCCCAGTCGGCGCCTCCCATGCGCGACACGCTGGGTGCATCGCCGCCGGTGTAGTGCCGCACGACATCGATCTGATCGGTCGGCACGTAGAGCTTGTCGTCGCCCCGGTACTCGAGCAGCAGGTAGTCACGTTCGACGCCCCCGATCGCACGCTTGGTCATGCCTGCGAAACGAGCAACGCCGTGTTGCGCGTGCACGACGTACATGCCCGGTACGAGATCGTCGAACACACCTTGCGCAGCACGCTTGCGCGGCCGGGCGCGCCGGTGCGCGCGTCGGCGGCCGGTGATGTCGGTCTCGGCGAGCAGGGCGAGCTTCGCCCCGGAAACATGCACCCCGCGCTCGAGGGGCGCGACCGTCACGAACAGCCCGGGCTTCGCCAGCGCAGCCGGATCGTCGGTGATGCGTGCGGCGAGACCGCGCTCGCCGAGCAGGCTCACCAAGCGCTGCGCGCTCCCCGGGCCTTCGGCGCACACGACCACGTGATAACCCGTCGCCGACATCTGCTCGAGTTGCTGCACGAGACGGGCGCCGTCGCCCACCACCGGGTCCCAACCGTTCGCGACGAACGAGGCCACGTGCGGCCCCTCGGGCACGTTCGTGATGGTCCACACCGGCGCCTCGGTGTGCACGAGCAGGCGGTCGAAATCCAGGTGCAGTCGTTCGAGCGAATCGGTCGGCGCATCCCATGTGCGGGCGAGCGACCGTGCGAGATCGGCCTCCTCCGAGGCGATGTCGTGCGCACGTTCCCGCAAGCGCTGCGGCTCGATGAGCACGACCAGCGCGTCGGCCGCAACGTGGTCGAACAGCACGTGCTCGTCGTCGACGAGCCAAGGCACCCATGACTCCATGCCGTCGAAGAACTGCCCATCTGCGAGGCGGTCCCATTGCTCGCGCCCCCATGGCTCGCGTGCCACGAGCGACCTGGCGCGTTCGCGCACGTCGTCGTCGGGCAACAGTTCGCGACACGGAAAGATGGTGATCTCGGCGAGGGTGACCGTGGAGCGCTGATCGTCGACCGCGAACTCGGTGATGCGATCAACCTCGTCGCCCCACAAGTCGATACGAACCGGCGCGTCCGCGGTAGCCGGGAACAAGTCGACGATCGAGCCCCGCACCGCGACCTCTCCGCGGTGTTCGACCTGGTACTCGCGGCGATACCCGAACGCGACGAGCTGCTCGACGAGCGCCGACGTGTCGACGACATCTCCGGCGCCGACAACGATGGGGTCGATGTCGCCGGCGTGTGGACCGAGTCGCTGCACAAGCGCCCGAGCGGGCGCGACGACAACTGCGGGAGCCCGCTCGGGATCGCGGAGCTGCCACAGTGTCCGGACGCGCTGCGCCATGGTCTCGATGCTCGGGCTCACCCGCTCGAACGGCAGGGTCTCCCACGCCGGGAATGACGCGACCTGGTCGGGACCGAGGAAGAGCGCCAGGTCGTTCACCAGCCGGTCAGCATCTGCGGTGGTCGGTGTGGCGACCACTATCGGTCGGCGGTCGGTCTGGCGCACGATTGCGGCGATCGCGATGGCCCGCGCCGGCTCAGGCACGGCGAGAACCGCGCTACGGCGCCCGAGCGCGGCCTCGATGGCCGGGTCGCGATCGAGCAGTCGGGCGAGCGCGCCAAGGGGCGCTGTCATGTCGCGCCGTTGAATCGGGCCATGGCCACGTCGAGCCCCTCTGCGAGGATCGTCTCGACCGCGTCGGCCGCCCGTTCGCACGTCACGGCCAACTCCTCACGCTCGGCTTTCGAAGGCCGGCGCAAAACGTGCTCGACGCCGCGCTCGGCGCTCGGCGGTTTGCCGATGCCGATGCGCACCCGTACGAAGTCATCGCTCTTCAGGTGGGCCTTGATCGACTTCAGACCGTTGTTGCCCGCAAGGCCGCCGCCGACCTTCACGCGCAGGCCACCGACCGGGAGATCGAGCTCGTCGTGCACGATGACGACCCGATGCAGATCGTCGATGCCGTGGCGGCGCACCAGAGGTGCAACGGCCTGGCCCGACTCGTTCATGTAGGTGACCGGGAACGCCAGCGTGACCCGACGACCGGCGATGCGCACCTCGGCCACCAGGGCACGCTCCTTGGCCTTCTTCAGCTGGCCTCCGTGGCGCACCGCGAGCAGTTCGACAACCGCCGCACCGACGTTGTGGCGGGTGCCGGCGTACTCCGCACCCGGGTTGCCGAGACCGACCACCAGGAGATCGGCCGGCGTTCCCGTGCGCTCGCCCACCGCTACTTCTTGCCCTTACCGCCCTTGGCCGCCGCCTTGACCGGCGCGGCAGCTGTGGTCTCGGCCGCCTTGGCCTCGGCTTGCAGCATGATGGTCGAGCGCGTGGCGAGACCCTGGACCACAGTGGCGTGGCCGGCGCTGGACGCCGTGCAACCGGCCGGCATCGGCACGGCGGACACGGTGATCACCTGGCCGATCTCCAATTCGGAGACGTCGACGTGGACAACCGACGGAATCGCCGTGGGCAGTGCCGCGATGAGGATCTTGAACAGCTGCTGATCGACCATGCCCTGCAGTGCCGCAACCTTGCGGGCTTCGCCCTCGAGCGCGACCGGGACCTCGACGGTGACGGGCTGGTCGGGGTCGACCTTCAAGAAGTCGACATGGATCACGTCACGTCGCACTGGGTGGCGTTGGATCTGCTTCACCATCGACAGATACTTCGTTCCGGCCACATCGATGTTGATGATCGCGTTCGTACCGACCTCGGTGATAAGACAGCGGCGCAGTTCGCGCCAGGGCACCGAGATGGCGATCGGGTCGATGCCGAGTCCGTAGACGACTGCAGGAACCTGGCCTTCGCGACGCAGACGACCGCTGGGGCCGGTGCCGATGCCGCGGGTGCAGTCCGCGACGAGTTCGAGTTGATTGGGCATGGGGGCGCGCTCCTGAAGAGGCGAAAGCGAACAGCGGGAGAGCTTATCGGCTCGGGAGCCCGGTGCGGCAATCCCGCACCGAACGAAATGCTCAACGCAGCGCGGCCGCGACTGCAGGGTGCACGATCGCCCCGTCGCGCACGTTCAACCCACCTGCGAGCTCGGGTCGGGTGACCATCGCGGTGTCGACACCTTGGTCGGCCAGGAGCCGCGCGTACGGCGCCGTGACGTTGGTGAGGGCCCACGTCGACGTGCGGGGTACGGCACCCGGGATGTTCCCCACGCAGTAGTGGAGCACGCCGGCGACGTCAAAGACGGGCGCTGAGTGGGTGGTCTCGCGGCTCGTCTCGAAACAGCCGCCCTGGTCGATCGAGATGTCGACCAAGACCGACCCCGGCCGCATCCGTGCGACCGTTTCCGCGGTGACGACACGCGGCGCTTTGGCCCCTGGGAGCAGCACGGCGCCGATCACGAGGTCTGCCTCGACCACGGCCCGCGCGACGTCGAGGCTGTTCGACATACGTGTCTTGACCGCACCCCGGTGCACCGCGTCCATCGGACGCAATCGGTCGAGGCTCACATCGAAAAGCGTGACGTCGGCCTCCATGCCGCGGGCGATCGACACCGCGTTGATACCGGCCATGCCGGCACCGATCACCACCACCCGACCGGGTTCCACGCCTGGCGCGCCGCCGAGCAGGATGCCTCGACCACCCGCTTCGCGCTCGAGGAAGTGCGCGCCGACCTGCACTGCCATTCGGCCGGCGATCTCGCTCATGGGCGCAAGCAGTGGCAGGCGACCTTGGGCATCTTGCACGGTCTCGTACGCGATCGCAGTGCATCTCGACGCGACCAGTGCGGCCGCAACCGCCGGATACGCCGCGAGGTGCAGGTAGGTAAACAAGGTGAGATCTCGCCGCAGGTGCACGAACTCGTCGTGTTGCGGTTCTTTCACCTTGCAGACGAGCGCGGCGGACCACGCGTCGGCCGCGTCGGCCACGATCGTGGCGCCCGCACCCGAGAACTCGGCATCGGGCACGCGGCTACCTTCGCCGGCGCCCGCCTGCACGAGCACGGTATGGCCGGCGCGCACGAGCTCGTGCACCCCCGCCGGAGTGATCGCGACGCGGTTCTCGTCGCGCTTGGTCTCGGTGGGAACACCTACGATCATGTGCGCTCCCGCCAGGTAGCTCGCCGGTCAGCTCAGGTTCTTGCCGTCGAAGATCTCGCTGACGCTCGTGTCCTCGAACACCGCGTCGATGGCACGTGCAATGACCGGCGCTATCGACAACACCTCGATCTTGTCGATCTGCTTCTCGGACGGCAACGGCAGCGTGTTGGTGACATACACCTTCTCGATCACCGAGTTCTTCAGCCGGTCGATGGCCGGCCCCGAGAACACGCCGTGCGTCGTCGCGCACAGCACACGCTTCGCGCCACGCGCCGAGAGCAACTCTGCTGCGGCCACGATGGTGCCGCCCGTGTCGATCATGTCGTCGATGAGCACGCACGTGCGGCCGTCGACATCGCCGATGACCTCCTTCGCCTCGACCACGTTCTTTTGATCTTGGCGGCGGCTCTTGTAGACGAACGCTAGATCGGCATGCAGCGTCTGTGCGTACTTCTCGGCGACCTTCACCCGGCCCGTATCGGGCGAGACAACCACGATGTCGTCGCCGAGCCCACGGAGCGCCTCGACCAGAACCGGCATCGCGGTGAGGTGGTCGACCGGTTGATCGAAGAATCCTTGGATCTGCCCCGAGTGCAGGTCGACCGACACCACGCGCTTCGTACCCGCTGCGGTGAACATGTTCGCGAGCAGCTTCGCGGTGATGGGCTCGCGACCGGTTGCCTTGCGGTCTTGCCGCGCGTACGCGTAGAAGGGGCACACGACGGTGATGCGCTTCGCCGACGCACGACGCGCTGCGTCGACCATGATGAGCGTTTCCATCACGGCGTCGTTGATCGAGCGTCCATCAGCCGCGGCGTGGGTCTGGATGATGAACACATCGGTGCCGCGCACCGACTCGCTGAAACGGCAGTGCAGCTCGCCGTTCGCGAACTCGTCGATGTTGGGCTCACCGAGCGGTTCACCGAGCTCGGAGGCGATCTCCTCGGCGAGATAGCGACTGACCCGCCCCGAGACGAGGTACAGCTTCTTGCGGGTGATGAGCTCCATCAACGTGATCCTCGGGGTCGGCGGTCGGATGACGGTCGGCGACGTCGGTCAAGTCTCGCGCGTCGCAGCGGTGTAGAAGGCACCGGTCCGGATTCCCGGCGCGATC
>JANMVY010000700.1:0-5059 GCA_031393535.1 Actinomycetes bacterium
TGCCGCTTCGCGAACGCATCGGCATCGACCACATCATGCTCGAGGTCGATTACCCGCACGCAGACAGCACCTGGCCCGACTCGCAGGCGTACTTCGACCTTCGGCTGCGTGACCTGCCGGTCGAACACGTGCGCAAGATCGCCTACGCGAACGCGGCCGCGTTGTTCCGCCAGCCGCTGCCGGTCGCGCCACAACCGTGACGCCACCGCTCGCCGGCGTCTCATTTCTTGGTGATCGTGAGCGTGCCGGTGAGTGACGTTGCGCCCGTGCCCACTGCCTGCACGGTGTGCACTCCGACCTCGTCGCCACTTGTGTTGTAGGTCGCGGAGGTCGCACCCGTTGGGTCGACCACATGTGGCGAGCCGTTGAACACTTTGCCCTTCGGGCTCGTGAACGTGAACGTGACGCTCTCACCTGGTTTTGCCCCGGTGACCGACAACGTGACGACTGCGCCGATCGGTGCCGTGGGCGGCGCGACGACGAGCAACGCAGGCGGCGCGGTCGTGGTGGTCGGTGGAGGCTGGGTGGTCGTGGTCGGCGCCGGCTTGGCGCTGCCACCACCACACGCGACGAGGGTCAACCCGAACATCACCGCGACGGCGGCCCGCGACAGCTCTCGCACCAAGATCTCCTCGAACGGGGCGCGATCGGCCGCGACCCGCTGCAGCTTAGGACGAGCGCGACCGGACACCGGGGCACCTCCTTTACAGGTGACCGCGGTCATGTAACAGTGTCACGGAGGTGACCCGCAGCCCCGCCTCGCGCCGCCTGCAGCGCGGCCGACCGCCACGCCGGTACACCGTTCCGGCGAAGGAGCATCCATGAGTGAACCATCTGACACCAAGCGCTACATGATCATCTCGTCCGACTGCCACGCGGGGTTGCCGTGCGAGGACTACCGGCCGTACCTCGACGACCGGTTCGAGCCCCAGTTCGAAGCGTTCCTCGCCGATCGCAAGGCGCACCGCGCCGAGGCGTTGAAGCTGAACTACGACTACATCATGAACTGGGAAACGGAGAACGAGGAGGGCCTCAAAGGCGCATACGACGGCGCTCGCCGCGACAAGGAGCTCGACGCGGACGGCGTGTCCGCCGAGGTCATGTTCGCCGACTCCGACGCGGTCACCGGCATGGAGTCGCCGCCGTTCGGCGCCGGTCTCTCGGCAGGTGCGATCGCCGACCCGGTGCTGGCCTTCGCGGGCGCCCGCGCCCACAACCGTTTCCTCGAGGACCTGTGCGCCACGAACTCTGATCGGCGCGGCGGCATCGCGCTCGTGCCTATCACCCACGACATCGATCTCGGCGTACAGGAGATCGAGCGGCTCGCAGGCATCCCCGGCATTCGCGGCATCATGATCCCCACGATGTGGCACGATCGCACGCCGTACAACGACCCGGCGTACGACCCGGTGTGGGCCGCGTGTCAGGAGACCGGATTCCCGGTGCACGTCCACTCGGGTGAAGCGCCACGTGAGGAGTACGGGGACAACATCGGCATCTACCTCGCCGAGGTGGTCTGGTGGACCCACCGGCCGATTGCGCATCTGCTGTTCTCGGGCGCGTTCGAACGCTTCCCGAAGCTCAAGATCGTGGTCACCGAGGGCGCCGCGTACTGGGCCGCCGACATGATGTGGAAGTGGGACCAATACTTCGGTGGGGGTCACACCACCAAGAAGATGGCTGCGCTCATGAAGGGCAAGCTCTCGAAGCTGCCCTCGGACTACTTCGGCACCAACGTCTTCATCGGCGCGTCCACGATGTCGAAAGAGGAGATCCGGCGCCGCCATGTCATCGGCTGCGACGTCGCGATGTGGGGCACCGACTACCCGCACCCCGAAGGAACCTGGCCGAACACCGTCGCCAAGCTGCGCTCCGATTTCCACGACGTGCCGGTCGAGGATGCACGCAAGCTTCTCGGCGAAACCGCGGCGAACGTGTACGGCTTCGACACCAGCGCGTTGCGCAAGATCGCAGATCGCATCGGCCCGACGCCCCACGATCTCGGCCAGGACACCACACTGCGTACCGATCCCGAAACGGTGAAGACGGCGCGTTGGTGGAAAGACGAGTACCAGGTGGTCGCACCGGGCGCGTGGCAGTAACGCCCGTGACCACACGCGCGGCCCGCGTCCGGTCCACAGGTGGGGGGCGCAAGCCCACCACGATGAGCTTCGAACGCATCGTCGACACCGCACGCGCCCTCGTGAAGGCCGGCGGTGCCGACTCGCTGAGCATGCGGAAGTTGTCCGCGGAGCTCGGCGTCGCGCCGACCGCGATCTATTGGCACGTCGGCGACCGCGCGGAGCTGCTCAACGCGGTGCTCGATGCCGAGCTCGCCGACCTGCCAAAGGTCCGGGCCGTCGGCACCGCGCCACACGCGCGGCTGCGCTCGGTCGCTCGTGCCATTCGGCGCCAGGTGCAGCAGGCCCCGCACGTGCAGGCGCTCGCGCTCACTCTCGATCGATCGGCTGCGGTGTCGTTCCCAGGTCAGGTGGCTCTCGCGCGCGAGATCACCGCGGCCGGGCTCCGTGGCGACAATGCGGCCCATGCGGTTCGCGCGATCCTGTTCCTCGTGGGTGGGTTCGCGATGCTCGAGGGCAACTTCCGCAAACGCCCTGCGGGTGTACGCACCACGCAAGAGCTTTGGACCGAGATCGATGCCGACGACATCGACCCGGCGTTACTGGTGGCCATGGCTCGGCCAACCGATACCGACGTGCTGTTCACCTACGCGCTCGACCATCTGATCGACGCGATCCTGAACTGACCGGTTCAGCCGTTGGCGTATCGAGGGTGAAAGTCGCCAAGCCCGAGCATGCGGATCGCGTTCGTGCGGCAGACCTTGTCGATCTGCGCCTGGGAGAGACACCCCATTGACTCCTCAGCCACCTTCTTGGTGTGCGGCCAGGTCGAGTCGCTGTGTGGATAGTCGGTCTCGAAGGTGACGTTGTCCTCGCCGATGGCCGCCAGGTTCGCCAAGCCGAACGCGTCCTGGAAGAAGCACGCGTAGACATGCCCGGGGAAGTAGGACGAAGGCGGTTGCCGCACCACATCGGCCACGCCGCCCCATCCTCGGTTCTGCTCCCACACGACGTCGGCACGCTCGAGGATGTACGGGATCCAGCCGATCTGGGCCTCGCTGTAGGCCACGCACAACTGCGGGAACCGATCGAACACACCCGAGAACAGCCAGTCGGTCAGCGAACCCATGGCGTTGTTGAACGTGAGGGTGCTGCCCACCGCAGCCGGTGCGTCCTTCGACGTGGACGGCATCTGCGAGCTGGATCCGATGTGCATGCACACGAGCGTGCCCGTCTCGTTGCACGCGTCGAGGAGCGGATCCCAGTGGCGCTCGGCATCGTGGATCGACGCCAAGCCGAGGTGGTATGGAGCTTCGCTGAAGGTGAGAGCCCGCACGCCGCGCGCCGCGTTGCGTCGCACCTCGGCTGCGGCAAGCAACGGGTCCCAGAGCGGCACGAGCGCGAGCGGGATCAGTTGGCCGTCGGACTCACCGCACCATTCCTCGACCATCCAGTCGTTGTACGCCTCGACACACGACAACGCGAGGTCCTTGTCGCGCGCCTCGAGAAACGTCTGGCCGCAAAAGCGCGGGAACATCGGGAAGCAGAGCGACCCTTCGACGTGATTGACCTCCATGTCGGCGAGTCGGTCGGCGACCTTGAAGCAGCCCGGACGAATGTCGTCGTAGGTCACCATCGACAAGTCGACCTCGGCGCGCGGAAAGCCCGCCGCGGCCGACAGCTTGAACAGCGGGATGCGACGATCCTCGTAGAGCCAGTAGTCCGCTTCACCACTCGGTGCAGCATCGCTCGACGAACCGATGCCCCCGCGGAACACAAATGAACGACCGGGCCCACGCTCGACGCGCGGTCCGGTGCCGATGTACTGCTTCGGCAATCGCGACGTCCAGAGATCGGGCGGCTCGACCACATGGTCGTCGACGGAGATGATCAGTGGGATGTGGGTCACGGCGCGCTCACCACGCCCGCACGATTGCGTCGGCATCGAACGCACCGCAGGTGGACCCGGCCGGCCACTCGGCCGGCGTGATCGGCTGGTGCACCTCGGCGTGGGTGGGCCCGATGGTCGCGGCGATGGTGCACAGGCGGTGCCAATCGAAGCCGTACACGTCGGCCGCGGTCTTGCCGAGCATCAACACGCACTCGTCGACCGGCACGTGCGCGAACGTGGTGCGCAACGCTTCGCGGGTGTGCGGTGTGGTGCCTTCACTGTGCGGGTAGTCGGCTCCCCACATGATCTTGTCGACACCCACCGAATAGCGCACGTCGCATTCGACCGCGCGTAAGAAGCTCGCACCGATGAAGCAGTTGCGGGCGAAGTACTCACTCGGCAACAGCGACAGCTTGCGGGCCGCTTCGCCCCCGAACATCGACTCGGCCGAACCCTCGTTCATCATGCGGCGGTAGAACCAATCGAGGCTCGCGAGCCCCGCGGGTACCCACCCTGTGCCCTGCTCGGTGAGCACGAACTTCAACTTCGCGTGACGCTCGAATACGCCGGCGAACATCAGGTGCCACATACCGCGGTGCGAGAAGATCGGGATCTCGACCAGTTGCACAGCGCGCGCCGCGGGGTCCATGCCGTAGTCGGGCAGACCCGCGCCGCTGTGATGGTTCACCACCATGTCGAGCTCTTCGCACGCGGTCCACAGGGGCTCGTACGTCTCGTGCCACAGCGGCTTCACATCGGGGTGGTTCGGCGCGACGCCCGGCAACAGCACACCGCCTTCGAAGCAGCCCTGCGCCTTCGCCCAACGCACCTCGGCGACCGCGTCGTCGACGTCGTTGAGCAGGATCTGCACGATGCCGCCGCGCCGACCGCGGTACTGCTGGCAGAACTCGGCCATCCACCGGTTGTGGGCCTGCAGACCCGCCCACCGACGTTCGTAGTCCGACGCCGGTGGCAGCGGGGCGAGCAGGCTGCCCGACGGGAAGAACGGCGGGATGGTGTTCGGAAAGAGGATCTCGGCCGCGATCCCATCGGCGTCGAGCTCGCGGGCGCGACGAGCGTGGCTCCA
>JANMVY010000734.1:0-12746 GCA_031393535.1 Actinomycetes bacterium
GCAGCGGTGGCGAATGCAACGACGGCGACTGACAAGCAACGGACCACCCTTCGGGCGATCATCGGACAACCTCCGGATCGAGCGGCAACTCGACCACGAACCGGGCGCCCATCTCACCATCGGGACGGTCCTCGACCCACACACGCCCACCGTGGAGATGGACGTGCTCACTTACGAGCGCGAGGCCGAGCCCGACGCCGTTGTCGGAACCGCGTCGCCCTCCTGCGCCGCCACGCGAGAACCGATCGAAGATGACGATGCGTTCATCGAGAGGTACCCCGGCGCCGCTGTCCTCGACGGCGATCTGCATCGACCCACCGAGGTCGGTCACCTCGATGCGGGTCGCACCGTCGCCGTACTTGGCCGCGTTGTCGATGAGGTTCTGGACCACGCGCGCAAGACGACGCTTGTCGGCGTGAATGTATGTGTGCACCATCGACGGGTCGTACACGACGGGGATTGCACGGTCGCTCGCTCGCAGCGTGGCCTGACGTACGAATTCGACCAGATTGAGCTCGTCGAGGTCGAGGCGAGCGGTACCGACATCGAAGCGGCTGATCTCCAGAAGGTCCTCGACGAGCTGCTTGAAACGTTCGAGGTCGGAGGACAGCAGGTCGACCGCGGTCTGCGCACGTTCTGGGAGCTCGTCGCGGCGCGTTTCGAGCACCTCGACCGATGCAGTGAGCGTCATGAGCGGTGACCGCAGCTCATGGCTGACCTCGGAGGCGAAGCGCGCGTCGCGCTCGATTCTCTCCTGCAACGCGCCCGCCATCTCGTTGAATGACGCCGCCAGCGACGCGAGGTCACGGTCGGCGGGTGCCTCCATGCGCGTCGCCAGGTTGCCGCTCGCGATCGCCTCGGCCGCAGCCGACGCCTGGGCCAACGGGCGCAGCATGCGTCGACTGCTCCAGATGCCGAGCACCGCGCTCAACCCGGCGGTGACGGCGGAGGCGCCGAAGAGGATGAATGACAGAGAGTCGAGCGTGTTTTCAATGTCGGTCAGCGGGACCGCCTCGTAGTACTGCGTCTTTTCGCCGAGCAGCGGTGTTCCGAGGACGAGCGTGGGTTCGCCGTCGAGCTTGGTGCGCATGCGACCCGGCCGGCCCGACACCACGAGCTGCTCGAGCGACCGGGGAATGTTCTCGACCGCGAAGCTGCCCGCGCTGCTCGAACGCGCGTTGCCGTCGACCTTCACGATAGAGAACGAGCCCTGTGCCGAGCTCAGCCCCCGCACGACTTGGTCGAGTGCGGTACCCGACATGCCGGGGGTGAGCTTCTGGTTGAGGCTCAACTGGTTCGAGGCCAGCAGTGTGATGGCGTTGTTCTCGCGCTGCGCGAGCAGGTTCTGGCGCGTGAGGTACAGGGTTGCGCCGGCGAGGATGGCCGACAGCACGAGGCCACCGGTGGCGAACGCAATGGTGATACGCGCCCGAAGGCCGAGGCGTTGCCACGGCCGCAGCGATGAGGTCGGCCGAGGGTTGTCCATGAAACGGTTTAGGACTGGAGCTTGTAGCCGAGTCCGCGTACCGTCACGACGTGACGAGGATTCGCCGGATCACGCTCGACCTTGGTGCGAAGCCGGCGGACGTGCACGTCGACGAGTCGACCGTCGCCGAAGTAGCCGTAGCCCCACACTCGCTCGAGCAACACCTCGCGTGACAGCACCCGGCCGGGGTTCGTGCCCAACTCGACGAGGAGCCGGAACTCGGTTTTCGTGAGATGGATCTCTTCGCCGCCGCGGCGCACCACACCTTCGTCAGGCACGATCTCGAGCTCACCGAAAACGAGCCGCGACATGCCGGGCTCTGAGGTACGCACGCGGCGCAGGAGCGCGCGGATTCGGGCGCTGAGCTCCTTCGGCGCGAACGGCTTGGTGAGGTAGTCGTCGGCGCCGGCCTCGAGCCCCGCGACGACGTCGTGGGTGTCGGCGCGTGCGGTCACCATGATGATGGGCACGTCGCTGATGCGACGGATCGACCGGCACACCTCGAACCCGTCGATGCCGGGGAGCATGATGTCGATCAGCACCACGTCGGCCGGTGCGCGAGTGAACACGCCGAGAGCGTCCTCGCCGCTCGATGCCTCGCTCACCTGCCAGCCTTCGTCCTCGAGCGCGAGCTTGACCGCGGTGCGAATGCGTTCGTCGTCCTCGACGGTCAGGATTCGAGTACCCACAGCTGCATCGTGCCTTCTGTGCGTGCAGAGCACGCACCCCAGAGGTCGAACTATCCCGATGCGAATCCTCGCACGCGGAGACGCAGCGCGCGGTGATCCGTGCTGGATATCACGTTGCGTGCGCTCCGGCGGCGCGGAGCGCCTCGAGGAATGCATCGTGGAGCGCGGCTGGCGCGGCAACCACATCGCCGGTCCATGACGGGTTGCCGTCGAAGTCGGTCAGCCGTGCGCCGGCTTCCGAAGCGACCAGGCCACCGGCCGCGACATCCCATGGGTTGAGGCCCCGCTCGTAGTACGCGTCGAGGCGTCCGCAGCCCACCGAGCACAGATCGAGCGCGGCACCGCCCATGCGGCGGATGTCGCGAATGCCCGCCAAGAGATGCCCGAGCGCCGCGCCTTGGCGGGTTCGCCGTTCCGGCGAGTAGCTGAAGCCTGTGCCGACAAGAGCGAGGGTGAGGGTGCCGAGGGTGGACGCGTGAATGGGTTCGTTGTCGCGCCAAGCGCCGAAACCGCGGACCGCGCTGAACTGGTGGCCGAGCTCGGGGTCGGTCACCACGCCAACCACTGGCTCGCTGTCGACGAGCGCGGCGAGCGACACCGAGTATCCGGGATGGCCATAGAAGAAGTTGGTAGTGCCATCGATCGGGTCGATGCACCACACATAGCCCGACGTGCCCGCGATGTCGGTGCCCTCCTCGCCAAACACCCCGTCGTCGGGACGGGCGTCGAGTAGTCGCCCCACGATGTACTGCTCGGCCCACACGTCCATGTCGGTGACCATGTCAGTGGCGGTCGACTTGGTACGAACGGTGAGGGCGCCCTGACGGCGCACCGCGTGCAGTCGTTCGCCGACCTCGGTCGCGATGTCGATCGCGAGGCGGAGCAGATCACCGCGTTCGAGCATGGCATCGGTGGGATTGTCGTGCGACACACGCCCAATCTACGAGCGGTTCGTACGATGCTGTCATGCGCGTCGATCTCCGGTCGGACACCGTCACCCAACCAACGGCGATGATGCGCCGCGCGATGGCCGACGCCGAGGTGGGCGACGATGGCTACGGCGAGGATCCGACGGTCCGACGCCTCGAGGCACGTATGGCCGAACTGCTGGGCAAGGAGACAGCGCTGTTCGTACCGTCGGGCACCATGGCCAACCAGATCGCACTGTGCCTGTTGACGAGGCCGGGTACGTCGGTCATCGCGGGCCGCCGTTGCCATGTCGTCAACCACGAGCGTGGCGCCACCGCCCGCAACGCCTTGGTGCAGTTCGCGCTCGTCGACGACCCGTGCGGCCAGCTTGATCTTGCCGCGGCGCGCGACGCGATCGACGCGGCCGCGCATCACCACGTCGAGGTGTCCTCGATCACCATCGAGAACACCGCTATGGCCTCCGGCGGGACCCCGTTGCCACTCGGGAGCATCGACGGGGCGGTGGCGTTGGGACTACCGATGCACCTCGACGGAGCGCGGTTGTTCAACGCGTCGGTCGCAACGGGCGAAACGACAGCACGGCTCGCGGCGGGTGCAGTCACGGTGATGTGCTGCTTGTCGAAGGGCCTTGCGGCGCCTGTCGGCTCGGTACTCGCGTTGCCTGCTGATCTTCGCGATTCGGCAATCGACGAACGCAAACGGCTCGGCGGCGCGATGCGCCAAGCGGGCGTGCTCGCGGCTGCCGGACTGGTCGCGCTCGACACGATGGTCGAGCGTCTGGCCGACGATCACGCGCGCGCCGAGAACCTGGCCGCGGCGGTCGAGCGCCGTTGGCCGGGCTCCGAGCGTGACCCGGCCGGCAATGCCACCAACATGGTCGTGTTCCGCCACGTCGACGCTACCGCGCTCGTTGCGTGGCTCGAAACGCGCGGTGTGCTCGCGGGCACGATCGCGCCAGGAATCGTGCGTCTGGTCACCCATTGCGACATCGACGATGCGCACCTCGCGCACGCGATCGTTGCGATCGCCGACGCACCTTGATGTCCGACAGCGAACCAACGGTTCGCCGTCGCGCATCAGTCGCGGCGCTTGCCACCCGCGGCCCACTCACCCATGGCGCGAAGGGTGAGCACCGAGATCACGGCCACGCCGATGGCCGCCCCGATGGCGCCCACGAACGCGCCGATGCCCTTCGCGGTGCCGCATGAACCGCTGCATTGGAGGTCGGTGAATCCGAAGCCGATCAGCCCACCGCACACGCCGGCGACCAGGATGGCTCCGAATGCGAGAAGGCGCGCGCCGAGCGGCGGTGCACCTGTCGGGGGACTGCTCGACGGACGCGGGGTCGGAGGAGGAGGGCCGGCCATGGCGCGATGTTACGCATGACTTCGCACGAACAGGTCATTCGATTCATCGAAACCCGGCGCTCGCCCACCTAATCTGGCGGCTGTGCGCGTGTTGGTCGTTCTGCCCACCTACAACGAAGTCGAGAACATCGGCGAGGTGCTGGCGCGTACGCACGCGGCGCTTCCCGACTGCACTGTGCTCGTCGTCGATGACGGAAGCCCTGATGGCACAGCTGATCAGGCGGAGAAACTCGACGTCGAGCTCGGCGAGATCGTGGTGCTGCGCCGGGCTGCGAAGTCCGGGCTCGGGTCGGCCTATCGCGCCGGGTTCCGGTGGGGTGTCGACAACGGCTACCAGGTGGTCGTCGAGATGGATGCCGACCTGTCGCACGATCCGGCTGCGCTTCCCGCGATGATCGCGAAGCTCGACTCGAGCCAAGCTGGGTTGGTGGTGGGGAGTCGGTACGTCCCCGGGGGCGAGATCCCGAACTGGAGCTGGCACCGCAAGGCGTTGTCGAAGTGGGGCAACCGCTACGCGGGGTTCGTGCTCGGCCTGCCGGTGCGCGACGCGACCTCGGGCTTTCGGGTGTACCGCAGCGACGTGTTCGACCGGCTCGGTCTCGACACCGTGCAGGCCGACGGGTACGGATTCCAGATCGAGATGGCGTACAAGGTGCGCGGGCTCGGCGAGCTGGTCGTCGAACATCCGATCTCGTTCCGTGATCGAGAGCGGGGTATCTCCAAGATGTCGGGCTCGATCGTGGTCGAAGCCCTCTGGATGGTCACGTGGTGGGCGATACGCGATCGCGTCCTGCGCCGCCGACCGCGCTCTGCGCAACTTGCGCGCTGACCGCGCTCTGCGCAACTTGCGCGCCGACCGCGCTCGGTGGGAAAACGGGACGGTTGGCCTATTCGGCCCGCCCGAGCGCACGTCGATAGTCGAAGGGTGAGTACCTCCACCCCTGCGCTGCTCGTGCCACCGGTTCGGCTCGGTCGTCTCCTCGGCGAAGCGCGCCAAGTGACCGGCGAGTCCCTCGAAGATCTGACCCGTCGCTGCGGGCTCGCCTACGAGGAGGACTTCTTCTCCGCGGTCGAGGCCGGTCGTGCCCCACTCGACGAGCCCTTGGTGCGTTGGCTGGCCGAGCTCTACGGTGTGCACGCGGGCGCGCTCGTGCCCGCCCGTTCGCAGCTAATCATCGATCTCACCGAGGGCCGGCTGTCGGTGGGCGATGTCCATGCGGCGTTCGCGGACCCCGACCCCGACCAGATCCTCACGAACTACCTCGCACTCGTGTATTCGTTGCGGGGTCTCCCCGTGGGGACCCCCATCCCGGTGCGACAGATCGACCTGGCGGTGCTCAGTGAGGCCTTGCGGCAGCCCTCGCGCCAGGTGAGCTCGTCGCTCGGACGCATGATGACCGGCGGCACCGATCAGGTGCGCGAGCACGCGTGGGGTCTTCGCCGGCGCCTCGTCGTCCCGGTGGCCGGCATCCTGGTCGGGCTCACCGCGGTCGGCGGACTCCTGCTCGTGCGCTCCGACGGCGCCGCAGCCAACGATTCGTCCACCGTCCCGGCCGGGCCGTCGGTGAGCGCGACCGCGTCGGCCCCGGCACAGATCGGTGACGCGGTCGTGATCGAGCGCTCCTCGATACATTTCACGGGGGCACTCCAGCAGGTTCGTCCCGGCTGATCCATTCGCATTTGGTCGCACGTTCGGCGTGCTGCCCGGCAAGAATGGCGTCATGCGTGATTGGTCGGTCGTCAGTGGCATCGTCGAGCGTGACGGTGCGCTCCTGCTCGTCGCGAATCAGCGACGCAACGGATCGATCGACTGGAGCCCCCCCGGCGGCGTCGTCGAGCAGGGTGAGCACGAGATCGACGCCCTCACGCGCGAGGTCGAAGAAGAGACTGGGCTGACCGTCGACTCGTGGGACGGTCCGATCTACGAGGTCGCAGTCGATCTCGGGGAACGGGGCGGCAACCTCCGGGTCGTCGTCTATCGAGCGGTCACGCATCGCGGCGAGTTCCTCTTCGACGATCCCGACGGCATCGTGTTCGACGCCGGCTTCCATGCACCCGACGCATGCCACGCCTATCTGCTCGACGCGCCGCATTGGGTCGCCGAACCGCTCCGTGACTGGCTGGCCGGCCCGTGGGTCGAGCTCCGCCGCTACGAATATCGCGTGGTGCGGGGCACAACGCTCGCGACCCTCGAGGTCGAGCGGCTCGGTCCATGAGCACGCACGCGGCGACGCCGGCGATCGACGCGCCCGGCATCGTGCATGTCGACATGGACGCCTTCTTCGTGTCGGTGGAGCTGTTGCGCAACCCGTCCCTGCGCGGCACGCCCGTGGTCGTCGGTGGCCGTGGCGCACGCGGTGTCGTCGCGGCCGCGTCCTACGAGGCCCGCGCGTACGGCGTGCACTCGGCAATGCCGTCACTGCGCGCCCAACGCCTTTGCCCATCCGCAGTGTTCCTGCCCGGTGATCACGCCCGCTACGCGGAGGTGTCCACACGGGTGATGGCCATCTTCGAGTCGTTCACCCCTCTCGTCGAACCGTTGTCACTCGACGAAGCGTTCCTCGACGTGCGCGGTTCACGCCGTCTGTACGGCGACGCGGTGGTCATCGCCGCCATGATCCGGCGTCGGGTGCTCGACGAAGAGGGCCTCGTGTGCAGCGTCGGAGTCGCGCCGAACAAGTTCCTCGCGAAGCTCGCGTCGGTCGCCGCGAAACCCTCGGCCACCCCTACCGGGCCACGGCCCGGGCGGGGCGTGGTGGTGGTCGAACCCGGGCACGAGCTCGAGTTCCTGCATCCACTGCCGGTGCAGGCGCTGTGGGGTGTCGGCCCGGCCACCCTCGTCAAGCTCGCCCGCCTCGGGGTGTCGACTGTGCGGGATCTGGCGCACGTTCCCCTGACGGGCTTGTGCGCGGCGGTCGGCGACTCGCATGGGCGCCACCTCCACCAGTTGGCCCGCGGCATCGACCCGCGGCCGGTCGTGCGCGACCAGCGGGCGAAGTCGATCGGGCACGAGGAGACCTACCCGCGCGATCATCACGATCGGGCCACGATCGAGCCCGAGCTCGTACGCATGGCCGACGCAGTCGCGTCCCGCCTGCGTCGCACGGGTGTCGCGGCGCGCACCGTGACGCTCAAGGTTCGTTTCCACGATTTCACCACCATCACCCGTGCGACGACCTTTGGCGAACCCGTCGACTCGGCACCTGCGCTGATCCGGGCTGCGAAGCTGCTGCTCGCGGGTATCGACCCCCGCGCCGGCGTGCGGCTCGTCGGCCTGAGCGTCAGCGGGCTCGTCGATGATCCGGTGCGCCAGCTGCGCTTCGACGACACCGCGGCTGCGGCCTGGCCCGAAATCGACCACGCGGTCGACGCGATCCGCGCCCGTTTCGGCGACCGCTCGATCGGCCCGGCGGTGTTGGCAGGCCGTGACGGTATCCGGGTGAAACGCCGCGGCGATCAGCAGTGGGGACCCGACGACGCCCGGCCGGGTACGTGACGGATCGCAACCGCGCGTTGTGACAGGCGGTTCCGTGTGCGACAATCTCCGGAGAAGGTGCATGCAACGGAGGACACCGTGCCGCTTTCCGAGGACGAGCAACGCATCCTCAGCGAGATCGAGCAGCGACTCTATGAGTCCGACCCCCGACTCGCCCGAGAGGTGCGATCAACCACGGTCTATACCCCGGCGTTCCGCGGCCTCAAATGGGCCGCGCTCGGCTTCGTCGCGGGTGTGGTCATCATGATCGCCACGTTGTCGGTGTCCTTCGTGCTGGCGTTCGCCGGCTTCATCGTGATGCTCGCGTCGGCGCTCGCGTTCGAGCGCAGTCTTCGCAACCTGGGGCGGGTGGGAATCCAGCAGATCACGCAACGGCGCAGTGGCGCCGGAGTGCGCGCCTATTTCGGCGCCACCGGCCAGCGAATGCGTGAGCGCTTCCGCGCTGAGGACGAGCCCCCGACAACCTGAACAAACGCCTCTCAGCCGGCGGTGATCGTGCTGGCCGGGAAGAGCGGTCGCGGGTCCAGGGCTCGGCGAATGCGACGGCTGCGGCTCACGTGGCGTGCGACGATCCGGCGAATCGCGTCAGCTGCGGTGGCAGCCAGCAGCACGGCCTCGGCCGTGGGTTGCTCGGGCGCGTAGCGGGCCTCGATGGTGAGCCCGGCCAGCGCGCGAAGTGGCCCGCGCACCGCGTCGGGCACGGCGGGGCCGGCCGCAGACGCGATCTCGGTGGGGGTCGCGGCGGCGCTCACCGGGACCTGCAACAGCCCGAGCGAGTCGATCGCGTCCTCCCAGGCAAGGGCGACCTGGCCACGCCCGCTCGTGCGCAACGTGCGCCGCCGTGTGGCTCGGCGCAGCGCCTTGGCGATCGGGATCGCGGCCAACGTGAGCAGCAATGCGGCGAGCAGGCCACCGGTGATGCGCACGAGGGCGCCCCAGACACCGGAGCCCACGAATGATGAACCGCCGCCCGCCGTGCCCTGCGCGACACGACCGGGGTCGAGCGCGTCGCCGAGATCGGTCGTGTCGCCGGGGGCGGTGTCAGTGGTGCCCGGCGCGACGGTCGTGGGAACGGGAACGGTGGTGGCGGTGGTCGCGTCGCCCGCCACCGGCTGCTGGAACGGTATGCCGGTGTAGGCCTGGTCGCCGGGGGCTCCGCGCCCGGGGGTGGGTTCGAAGCGCACCCACCCGGTGCCGGCGAGGTACACCTCGGGCCATGCGTGCGCGTATTCGCCGCGCACATGCCACACGCCCGCGGCATCTTGTTCGCCCGGCGTGAATCCGACCGCGACCCGTGACGGCAGCCCGAGGTATCGAGCCATCGCCGCGTACGCCGACGCGTACTGCTCGCAGTAGCCGACCCGCGTTTTCAAGAATGCGTCGATCGAGTCGACTCCTTGCCCGGCGCCGACGTCGAGGGAGTACCTGAAGGCGCCGCTGCGGAAATAATTCTGCAACGCGAGCGCCTTCGCGAACGGAGTGGTCGCGCCGCGCACCGCTTGGGTCGCGCGACCGCGGACAAAGCTGGTGAGCGTGGCCGCCGTTGCGTACCGAGTGCGGACCTCTGCCGGCACGGCGGCGTCGGTCGCCGCGTTGAGCAACGCAAGATCGCGCGACGGGATGCGCGACTCGACCACATAGGTCTTGCCTTCACCCGAGGCGACCTTGTTGCCGATGGTCAACGTGCCCGACTCAGCCTCGTAGATCGCCTTGGTGCCGCCGTCGCTCTCGATGGTGAGCGGTTCGTAGGCCGCCGGCATCCACGGAGGGTCGAGCGCCTTGATGGTGATCGTCTGGGTGAGGGTTTGCGTCGCGATGCCACCGGGCAGTTGAGAAAGCAGCGTGCCTTTCGCATTCTCGTATTCGCCGCTCGACGTCCAGGCGATGCCGTCGAACTGATCGAGCGATGTGAGCCGCCAATAGTCGGGACGATCGGCGATGACGGTGAACGCCTCGACGTTGGCGAGGCTCACGAGCCGCGAACGGATCGTGACGAGCGGGCTGATCGTGACCCGTGACTGGCTCTCCTTGGTACCTTTGCCGAAGCGGCGCCACTCGATGGCCGCCCCGCTGTTGCTGCCGGGCAACGACGGTCCGATGATGCCACCCGCGACGAGCGCGACGAGCGCGACGAGCGCGCCGGTGCGTACGACGGTGCGCCGGCCGCGTTCGGGTTCTGCCGCAAGCCAACTCGCGGCGCGGTCGACGCGGAGCGCTCGGTGCAGCAGGACGAAGAACATGGCGGTGGCCGCGAACGCGAACGTCGACGAGAGGCGATCGTGATCGGCGGACTCCAAGGAGCAGAAGACGAACACGACGGCACCTGGCGCCAGCGCTTCGAACGGAGACCAGATGCGAAAGGCCGCCCAGTCAGCGAGGAATGCGACGATCCAGATCGCGACACACGAGCCGAGCACAAATCCTGGATGGACCGGAACCGGTGTGCGGATCTCGGTGAACAGCTTCCATGCACCTTGGAGATCGGTGCGCGCCGCGTCGCGGGTCGACCATGTCGGAAGCAGGAACCGTGTGGTGGAGCTGTAGAGCACGACACCGATGGTGACTGCGAGGCCGAGCAACGATGTCATGGTCGAGAGAAGGATGCCGCGGGTCATTCGCCGCACGCCGACCGCGAGCCCGTGCGCAACGACGGCGAATGCAGCCATGCGCCAGAAGAACGAACGGTCGACGAACACCCGACTGAAGCCGAACACCAAGGCCAGCGTGACGACGACAAGCGCGACTTCGGTAGCCGCGAGCGCCGGCTGCGACTCGGGCGAGCGCTGCGTTGTCGCGTGGGCGGTCACGAGCCCACCTCGGCATAGGTGACGCGCATCGCGCGAATCCACACGTCGGGGAACGGCGCACTACGGGTGACCCGCAGCAAGCGACGGGACGCCGCGGGCTGCGCCTCGGGCGCCGCTTCGTCGTACGCGCTGGGGTCGATCACGACTGAGCACACCGTAGCGAACGCGCGTTGCAGGCGTTGCAACAGCACGTGACCGTTGGTGTCGAGCTCGGCCGTGACGGTGACCACGGCGCCGTGGCTTGTTTTCGTGGCGGCGCGGCCGCCCCCGCTTCGCAACGTGGCGTCGGGTGACAGGTCGACGATCGCGAGAAGCTCGAGGAGCGCTTCGAGTTGCGCATTGCCCGCGAGAAACCCGCTGTCAGTACCGTCCGCGAACACGAGACGAACCAGGTTGCCGCGCTGATGCGCCGTCGTGAGCACGCTGGCCGCGATGCTGGCCGCGAGGTCCAGCCCCGCCTCGCGCAGGTGGCCCATGGTGTTGTCGACGAGGACGGTCATACGGCCCTGCCAAGGCAGCTCGTCCTGGCGCACGAGGAGCTCGTCATGGCGTGCCGATGACGGCCAGTGCACGCGACGCAGCTCGTCGCCGACGACGTATGGGCGCAGTGCGTAGAAGTCCTCGCCGCCGCGCGACAGGGTGCGGTGGTGCTCGAGCCCGGCGTGCGGATCGGCCCCGCCTGTCGGGGGGAGGTGCAACAGGCGATGCACCGGTGGATACACCGTGAGTCGCGCCGCGCCGGTGGCCGGGATGTCCGCGGTGCACAAGCCGAACGGGTCGGTCACCTGCACCTTCATCGGGCCGATCTCGACGATGCCTCGGCGTTCGGTGGGTAGGCGATACGCCGCTCGGGCGGGCACCTCGGGTTGCAGCGGCGCGACGAGCAAGTTCGCGCCCCGCGTACCGGTGACGGGGTCGAGAACTCGCAGCACGGGGGTGCGCCGGGTGCTGCGGTTCGTCACCGAAAGCGTGACCTGGCTCGCGCCACCCGCGTGCACGCGCGGTGGTGCGACGGTGCGCGACACTTCGAGCTCGAATCGGCGGCCGCGCACGAGAGCCACCGCGACTATCACGAGGCCGATTCCAATGACGCCGAGCACGAACAACTCGACGGAACCGAGCAGGCGGGCCGCCAGAATCGAGAGCGAGCTGCCGAGCAACAACAGCCAGCCTTGGCGCGTGATGATGCGCGGCAGGCGGACGTGGCGCATGAGATCAGTTGAGGCCGGTGGGAACCGGGATCGCGTCGAGGATCTGGTCGAGAACCTGTATCGCGGT
Source organism: Actinomycetes bacterium (assembly GCA_031393535.1). Lineage (GTDB taxonomy): Bacteria > Actinomycetota > Acidimicrobiia > Acidimicrobiales > WLNW01 > WLNW01. The sequence continues at coordinate 12,054 of JANMVY010000734.1, forward strand.
CACCCCTTGGATCTGGGACTCGGGCGCGACGATGAGTCGGTGCGGGACGACGTGGCGCGCGAGCGCTTTGATGTCGTCGGGTGTCACGTAGCTGCGCAGCACCGTCGCAGCCTGCACACGAGCAGCGTTCTGCAACGCGAGTACTGAACGCGGCGACATGCCGAGCGAGATCGCGTGGTGTCGGCGGGTCGCTTCGGCGATGTCGATGATGTACCCGCGCAACATCGGCGCCACATGTATCGCGTGCGCGGCGCGGCTGAGTGCGTTGATGGTGGCTGCCGACACGACGGCGGACAACTCGGGCGCGCGGTCACCGTGGCGTTCGAGGATCTCGAGTTCGGCAATGCGCCCTGGGTAGCCGACGGTGATCTTCATCAAGAAGCGATCGAGCTGACTTTCGGGAAGCGGGTAGGTACCTTCGTGCTCGATGGGATTCTGTGTGGCGATGACCATGAACGGCGCCGCGAGGTGGTGGGTGACACCGTCGACCGTGACCTGGCGTTCCCCCATGGCTTCGAGCAACGCCGACTGGGTCTTCGGCGACGCGCGGTTGATCTCGTCGGCGAGGACGATGTTCGAGAAAACCGGCCCAGGACGGAAGTCGAACCCACCGGTGGCCCGGTTCCATACGGTCATGCCCACCACGTCGGCGGGGAGCAGATCGGGCGTGAACTGCACGCGCCCGAACGTGGC
>JANMVY010000743.1:0-1540 GCA_031393535.1 Actinomycetes bacterium
GACTCGATCCTGCCGAAGGCCCGGTCGTTGGGTGTCGACTACCTCGAACTTGCCGCCGCCGAGACCGCGCGCTTTCACCGCGACATGGAGGCGCTCGACACCCGCCCGCCAATGGCCGAACCGCGGGCCACCGAGTCGATCGCCGGCATCATCGAGATCATCGCGACGCTCGACGCACAGGGCCATACGTACACGATCGAGGGCACGACCTACTTCTCGGTGACGACGTTCCCCGAGTTCGGCAAGCTGTCGCACTACTCGCGCGCGCAGATGATCGACCTCGCCCGCGAGCGCGGCGGCCACCCCGACGACGCCCGCCAGCGCGACCCACTCGACTTCATTCTCTGGCAGCCTTCGCTCGCCGACGAACCGAGTTGGCCGTCACCCTGGGGTCCAGGTCGGCCGGGTTGGCACATCGAATGCACTGCGATGTCGTATGCCACGCTCGGTGGCACGCTCGATCTGCACGGTGGGGGCGGCGACCTCGTGTTCCCCCACCACGAGTGCGAGATCGCGCAGAGCGAATGCGCGCACGGTGCGCCGTTCGTGCGGCACTGGATGCACTGTGGGCTTGTGGCCTACCAAGGCACGAAGATGTCGAAATCGCTCGGCAACCTCGTGTTCGTGAGCGAGATGTTGAAGGTGGCCGACCCGCGTGCGATCCGGTTGTCGCTCATGGCGCACCACTACCGCGCCGATTGGGAGTGGTTCGACTCCGACATCGACGACGGAAACGCCGTGCTCGCGAAGTTGCACGCTGCCGCGCAGCGCACGGGCCGTGGCCCCGAACCGGCACCGTTCGCCGCCTCGGTCCGCGCCGCTCTCGACGACGACCTCGACGCGCCGGCGGCTCGCCGCACGCTCGAGGCGCTCGCCGACGCGATCGTCGACGGCCACGCGCCGCACCACGCGGACGCGACGACAGCGCTCCGCGAGCTCGCCGCACTGTGCGGCATCGACCTCGTCAAGCCCATCGCATGACCACGCTCAGCGCATCTGACCTGCATGCGATCCATCAGCAGGCAACCGCCGAAGCCGTCGGTGCGGGTTCGCCGTTCGCGACGGTCATCGAGAACGTGCTCGGCACACCGCTTCCCGTCTTCGAACGACGCATGGGGTCGCTGCGCGAGATGCTCGTCGACAGCACGACCCGGCTCGACGAACTGGGCTACTTCACTCTCGACGAGGTCACGCTCACCCGCGCGCAACTGCTCCCCCAGGTCGCGTCGGTCGCCGCCGCGTTGCGTGACTGCTACGGCGTGGCGAAAGGCGACCGCGTCGGCATCCTCGCGGCCAACTGCATCGAATACGCGGTCGCGTTCTGGGCGATCACGAGCCTCGGCGCGATCGTGTGCGCGTTCAACGGTTGGTGGACCACCGACGAGATCCGCACCGCGGTCGAGCTCACCGAACCACGGGTGCTCATCGGCGACGCGAAGCGGCTCGAACGCGTGACCGCCCGCGATCTCGGCTGCGCCGTGATCGAGATCGAACGCGACTGGCCCACGCTGATCGCGTTCGCACCCATGGCATCGCTGCC
>JANMVY010000759.1:0-4932 GCA_031393535.1 Actinomycetes bacterium
TCGACCTCGACCAGGACGAAGTGTTCGTCTTCACGCCGAAGGGTCGCGTGGTCACGTTGCCGGTCGGCGCGACACCTGTTGATTTTGCGTACGCGATCCACACCGACGTCGGCCACCGGTGTATCGGCGCGCGTGTGAACGGTCGACTCGTGCCGCTCGACACGCGACTCACTTCGGGTGACACGGCCGAGATCTTCACGTCGAAGGTGGCCAATGCAGGTCCGTCGCAAGACTGGCTGAGGTTCGTCGTCAGTCATCGCGCGGCCAACAAGGTCAAGCAGTGGAAGCTGCGCGAACGTCGCGAGGACGCGATCGAGCAGGGGCGCGAAGATCTCGTCAAAGCACTGCGCCGCGAGGCGTTGCCGGTGCAGAGACTGCTCGGCGGCGACATCTTCAAAGAAGTGCTCGGCTCCATGAACTACACCGACGCCGACGCGCTCTACGCGGCCATCGCCGAGAATCACGTCTCATCGAAGACCGTGGTCGCGCGGGTGTCGCGCGCATTGCGCGACGGTGCGCCGCACCATGAGGAGCAACTGCCGCGCACGGTGTTCGCCCCGCGGGGACCGCGTCGCTCGCGTGGCAATGCGGGCGTGCACGTCGAGGGTCTCGACGATGTCATGATCCGGTTGTCGCGCTGCTGTACACCGGTACCCCCCGACGAAGTCATCGGCTTCATCACCCGCGGTCGCGGGGTGTCGGTGCACCGCTCCGATTGTGCGAACGCGGTATCGCTCATGGCTGCGCAGGGCGAGCGGTTGATCGATGTCGAATGGGATGAAGAGCGCCAGAGCTACTTCGTCGCGTCGATCGAAGTGAAGGCGCTCGACCGAGCGTGGCTGCTGCGCGACGTTGCCGCGGTGTTGTCCGACCATCACGTCAACGTGATCAGCTGCAACACCACCACCGGCGCCGATCGGGTGGCGAAGATGCGCTTCGAGTTCGAGCTCTCCGACGTGTCACACCTCGACTCGGTGCTCAAGGCCATCAAGGACATCGACTCGGTGTACGACGCATATCGAGTCATCCCTGGCGGCGGTTCCTAGGTACTGCGGCGGTGAAACGCGACGAGCTCTACGGGCGAAGTGTTAGCAACCGTTAGCAAACGGCCCGGGAGCGAGACCCGGGCCGAGGAGCAAAACACACCCTGACCAGGGCCTATGTGGTGCGCTCGGAGGGACTTGAACCCCCAACCTTCTGATCCGTAGGGGCTTTGTGGCCGTGTTGCGACGTGACACTCAATGTCGGCCACTGCCGCTGAGCAGGGCAAACGCTGGGCGGGCGTGACGGCCGGTGCCGTGCCGGGAGCCCTCGTAGCGGACCGTCCGGTAGAAGGACCGGTAGAAGCCGCGCCGTGTGAGAACCGCCGGCCAACGCGGAGTCGACGACCAGCTTCCCAAGCTGAGAACGCGGGTTCGATTCCCGTCACCCGCTCCAAGAAACACCCTGGTCAGGGGTCTATCGGCGGTGCGCGGTGACGGCTTCATCTCGCGTTCATCCTGCGATGAACCGTTTTGGAGCCCGCGAGTCTCACCCGCGAGTCTCACCCGCGAGTCTCACCCGCGAGTCTCACGTGCGTGTGTCACGCGTGTCCCACGCAACGGACGAACGGGACCGGGTCCTGCCAGTGGCACTCGATGCTTCAACGGCCCGAACTCGTCCATGCAGAAGATCACCGCAGGATCCCCTGCGGCCGGCGCTGCCTTGCCATCGGCGATGTCGTAGAGCTCAAGCATCCGGTCTTCTTCCCTTCGAAGTCCGTGTCGATGGACAACACCGCCCGCACCCGATCCTCGGACGTGAACGCCACCTTGTCGATCTGAGTGACGTCCATACCCTGCGCGGACAGCAACACGAAGTGAGTTCGTGGGCCGGGTGGTCGCCCCGGACCTCTTCAGCTATCAGGCCAAGGTCGGTCGTCGTACCTTCGAGACCTTCGAGATCGTCCGCAGCGGCGCCACCTCCTTCCGCCGCGACCCGGCGCGAGCGTGGCGGAAGCTGACAGCGAACAAGAACCGCCCTCCCGCGCCGACCGAGGCAATGCTGGCCGTCCACGAACGCCTCGCCAGCGTGTCGACCTCTGCCGGCGGGGTGGTCAACGGCACCTTGAGCCCTGAGGATGCCGGCCATGCCGGCCATGCCGGTCTCGCCTCCGGCCCCGGCGTGACCGCCCCCGTGGCGGTGTCGCTCACCCTTGACTATGCGAACCACGTGCTGCACTTCGAGGCCACGGTCAAGATCGCTGGGGCGAAGACCAACGCCACCCTGAAGACACAGACGGACTTTGCCAGCTTCGACACGGGCCCTGCCATCACCGCCCCGATCTGAAGATGCGTGGACGGATAGTGGCTGGTTCGCGTCCGTGCGTTATGGGCGCGGCTGTGCTGTCACGCAATCGATGCGAGTATGTCGATGGCCTTCCCGGTGGGCCCGAAGCGGGTCGTGTCGTTGCGCCAGTAGCGGAACTTGCGCCACCACTTCATCCGGCAATGAAGGGCAGAGACTTGGTCAGGTGGCCCTCGCGGATGCCTCGTTGGAGGGCGGGCTTTCGCCGACGACGTTGACCGCGGTCACCTTGTAAAAGTAGGTCGTGCCTCGGACCGTCGAAATGTCCTTGAATCCCGTGGAGTTGCCCACCTGGGTCAGGAATGTCTCGGTACCCGAACTCGTCGACCGGTAAATCCTGTAATTGGTTACTGCGCCGGACCCGCTGGCGATGGGTGCCTGCCAGCTGAGCTGGACCCCCTTCTTGTTCGCGGAGGACGCTGCCAGGTTCTGCGGCGCGGATGGCGCGGTGGAGGCCTGAGGGGTGGCCGGGGCCTCGTTGGACGCAGCGCTCTCCCCCACGCCGTTGACCGCCGTGACCTTGTAGTAGTAGGTCGTACCGTTGGTAAGTCCGGTGTCGGTGTACGAAGCGACGTTGGCGAGGGTGACGAAGAGCGTCTCGCCGCCGCTGGCTGTGCCACGGTAGAGCTTGTAGTTGGTGATGGCCGAGCCGCCGTCGGACGTAGCCCTCCAGCTGAGGCTCACCGAGGCGTTGCCCGCCGTGGCCGAAAGGACGGGCGCTCCCGCCACAGTCGGCGGAGAGGTCACCGTCACGCTCATGGTGGTCGAGCGAGTGAGGAGGCTCCCGCTTACGCCGGTGACCGTCACCGTGTAGCTCCCTGGTGACGACGACGCGGCGGTGAAGGTGACCGGCGCGTATGGGGGCGCCAACGTGGCTGAGGCAGGAGTCATGGCCAAGCCGGTTGTCGGTGACGACGAGGGTGTCAGGGTCACGGTGCCCGAGAACCCGCCCGAGGGCGTGACCGTCACGTCGAACGTCTTGGTCGTGTTGGCCACAAAGCTGATGCTCGAGGGGGCCGAGAGCGAGAAGTCGGGCCCGGCGAGCGCGCCGTCCCACACGAGGTATCCGAAGTACGCGCCGGCGCTCGGCTGGTGGAGCGGGTCGCCGACAAAGCCGTAACCCGGCGTGGTCGTGGTGTGGTTGGCGGCGTCCGTGCGTAGCTTCTGGATCACCGCCGCCGGGGTTAGGCCGGCGCAGGGCCCGGCGACGCCGCCGTCGCCGAGGCAGAGGGCGACCGAGCCGGCGGTATGCGGGGTGGCCATGCTCGTCCCCGAGATGGTGTTGTAGCCGCCGCTCAGCCACGTCGAGTAGGTGCACACGCCGGGAGCTGCGATCGTATGGTTGATCTCCGTCGTCGCCGCGGCGTAGTTGGAGAACCTGGCGTACGCGTCGTCGACCTCGCCGGTGCGACAGGTCGGAGAGCCACCGAGGCCGCCGGGTTTCCCGTCGCTGTCGGACATGGCCGTAACCGCCAGGACCTCGGGATAGTTGGCCGGGCTGAAACCGGCGAAGTCGGCGGCGCTGTTACCCGCGGCCACCGCGTAGGTGACACCGGCAGCCGCCGAGTTGCAGATGGCCTTGTGTAACGCGTCAGCGTTGGTGTTGCCACAGTTGTTGTCGTTGGCGCCCGAGCCGCCCAGGCTCATGTTGGCGACCTTGATGTTGAGCGCAGAGGCGTTCGCGGTCACCCAATCGATCCCGCAAATAACCTGCGACCACGTACCGCTGCCCGAAGAGTCGAGCACCTTTACGGCGTAGACCTTCGTGCCGGGCACGACCCCGACGACGCCGGACCCGTTGTTCCTGGCGGCGATCGTGCCAGCTACGTGAGTGCCGTGGCCGTTGTCGTCCTGGGCCGAGCTGCCTGAGCGGACGCAGTTGACGCCGCTCGCCGCGTTGAGGTCCGGATGGGTGAGGTCAACCCCGGTGTCGATGACCGCCACGTTTACCGTGCTCGCCTGGCGCGCCGTGGCCGTGGTGGCCGCCTCGATCCGACGTACTCCAGTGGGCGCGATGTCGCCGGCGCCGATCGGGACCGTCCCGACCGCTTCCACGATGCGGTCGGGGGTGAGGAAGGAGACGTCGGGATCGCCGGCAAGTCGGGCGGACTGTGACGGAGTGAGCTGCGCGGCAAAGCCCTTCAGCGCGTGGTGGTAGCGGAACTCGCTTCGGAAACCCTCCCGCTGCTCGAGCTCATCGGCCTTCTGATCGGAGTTCACCGAGTCGCGGAATACCACGATGTAGCCCGCCTTCACACCCGTCTGCGCCTCGGCCGGCAGGGGCGCGTCAACTCCTGCGACGAGTGCTGCCAGAACCATCGCCGTTACGAGGAAAACTCTGCGCCGTGCCATCATTCGGCTCCTACTTCAAGAAACCATGCGACCCGACGAATCATGGCTCAAGCCGATCGCCCGGTTTTGAGCACTGAACCTACTTGTTGGCGGCCACGTTGTCTGCACACGGGTCGGCATCGATAAATGAGGACCGTTCGGCAGGGCTCGTTGACGATGGCGACCGAATCGATGCTCGCGAGGCCGATTTCGCGACGCGTGCGTTCAGGGACTGAGTCGCTGGTCGGATTGATG
>JANMVY010000784.1:0-6535 GCA_031393535.1 Actinomycetes bacterium
GCCCGTGGCCAATCGGGTCGGCGAGGAGAACGGGGGCTGGCGGCTCATCACCAACCAGCTCAACCATGAACGGGTCACGCTGTGCAGTTCGGGCATGATCGAGAAGTACATCGACGAAACCCGCGACTGGTCGCGCGCCACCGTGCTCGCCGACGGCACGCGCGTGATCGATCAGCAGTGGGTGCAGGTGTTGCTCGCGCGGGTGTACGCGCGGCTCGAGTTCCTGCGGCTCATCAATTGGAAGATCGCCTGGTCGGCGCAGACCAACAGCCTGCACCCCGCAGACGCATCGGCCACCAAGACCTTCGGCACCGAGTTCTTCCTCGAGGCGCTGCGCGCGTGCCAGGAGATCGTCGGTCAGGCGGGATACCTGCCAGGCGGTACGCCGGGCTCGGTGCTCGCGGGCCAGCTCGAACAAGCCATGCGGGGCCTGCTCATACTCACCTTCGGCGGGGGCACCAACGAGCTCCAGCGCGACATCATCGCCAACTTCGGCCTGGGCATGCCCCGGGCCGACCGCTAACCCACGCGACCTCACGGAGAACCGGCAATGGACTTCGCACTGAACGACGAACAGACCGCGACGCGCGAGCTCGCGCAACGGATCCTGGGTGACCTCGTCACGCCCGAACGGCACAAAGAGCTCGAAGCCGCCGGTGAGTGGTTCGATCGTAAGGCATGGGGCGCGCTCGCCGACGCCGGCTTGCTCGGCATTGCGATCCCCGAGGCTCATGGCGGTGCCGGCCTCGGATTCCTCGAGATCTCGCTCGTGCTCGAAGAGATCGGCCGCACCGTGGCCAAGGTGCCGTACCTCGCCTCGATCGTGCTCGGCGCGCAGCCGCTCGCGACGTTTGGTTCGGCCGAGCAGCAGGCCACGTGGCTGCCCAGCCTCGCCGACGGCACGGCGGTGGCCACCGCCGCGTTGGTCGACGGCGTCGCGACCACGGCGGTCGAATCCGGCACCGTGTGGAAGCTCACGGGACGCAAGGATTTCGTGATTGCCGGTCTCGACGCCGACGTGGTGTTGGTGCCTGCGACCACGGCGGCGGGTCCCACGGTGTTCCTCGTCGATCCCAAGGGACCAGGCGTCGCGCTCGTGCGCCAGGACACCACTACCGCCATCCCCGAGGCGCAACTGGTGCTCGACGGCGCACCGGCCACGAGCGTGCTCGGCTCGGTGGGCGGCGGCGCCGACGTCGTGGCCTGGATCACGCTGCGAGCCACCTCCGCTCTCGCGTCGACCGCGGTCGGTGTGTGCGAGTCTGCGCTGCGCATCACCGCCGAGTACACCAAGACGCGCGAGCAGTTCGGCCGTCCCATTGCCACGTTTCAGGCGGTCGGTCAGCGCGCGGCCGACGCGTACATCGATACCGAGGCGGTGCGACTCACCGCATTGCAGGCCGCGTGGCGCATCAACGAAGGCCTGCCCGCCGAGACCGAGGTTGCGATCGCCAAGTTCTGGGCCGCCGATGGTGGCCAACGCGTCGTGCACGCCGCGCAGCACCTGCATGGCGGCATGGGTGTCGACCGCGACTATCCGGTGCATCGATACTTCTTGTGGGCGAAGTCCATCGAGCTCACGCTCGGTGGCGCGACCGCGCAGCTGCTGAAGATCGGCCACGCGCTCGCGAACGGCTGAGCGTCGCGGTGCGCGGCTCAGGTCGGTAGGTAGAAGCCCATCACCCGTCCGTCGGGCACACGGTGCTTGCTACGGTCGGGGCATGCGCCTCGTGTCGTTCTGCCATGGTTCTCGGGCGTCGTACGGTGTCGTGGCCGTCGACGGCACCGTCGCCGATGTGGGTGCGGTGCTCGGCGGTCGCCACGTCGACTTGCGCTCGGTTCTCGCAGCCGATGCGCTCGATGAGGTCGTGATCGCCGCACGTCGCGCGCCGGTGCTCGCGTTCGACGATGTCATGTTGCTGACACCCATCGTCGAGCCGACGAGGATCTTCTGCATCGGCATCAACTACAAGGCACACCGCGACGAGACGGGTCGGGCCGAGGTCGCGCACCCGACGGTGTTCGTGCGGTTCGCATCGTCGCTCGCTTCGCCCGGTGCAGCATTGGAGCGACCGCGCGTCAGCGAGGCGTTTGATTTCGAGGGCGAGCTCGCGGTGGTGATCGGCAAAGGCGGGCGCCACATCGCGCCGACCGCCGCCCTGACCCACGTCGCGGGGTACAGCTGCTTCAACGATGCGAGCGTGCGCGATTGGCAACGACACGCGTCGCAGTTCACGCCGGGCAAGAACTTCGATCGCTCTGGTTCGTTCGGCCCGTGCATCGTCACGAGCGACGAAATCCCTGATCCGCGACAGCTCACGCTCACGACGCGGCTCGCCGGCGAGGTGATGCAGCATTCGAGTGTCGATTTGTTGATCTTCGACATCCCCGCGCTGGTGGCGTATCTGTCGACCTTCACCGAGCTACGAGCCGGCGACGTGATCGCGACCGGCACGCCCGGCGGCGTGGGCATGGCGCGTGATCCGGTGCGTTGGATGCAGCCCGGCGAGGTCGTCGAGGTCGACATCGAACGCGTCGGCGTCCTGCGCAACACGATCGCGATCGAAGGTGCACCATGACGATGACCGATGTCGAGCGACTGCTCGCGTACGAGGAGATCCGCCAACTCGTCTCGCGTTACGCGGTGGCGACCGATCGGCGTGACATCGACGCGCTCGTGGGCTTGTTCGTCGACGACGTGCGGGTCGGGCGCGACACGTTCGGTCGCGAGGCGCTGCGCGCGAACCTCGTCGAACAACTGCGCGCCATCGGCGTGAGCATCCTCAACGTGGGTACCCACCAGATCGACCTCATCGACACCGAACGCGCCACCGGGCACGTGTACTGCAAGGCCGAGGTTCAACACGGTGCGCGGTGGATCAACCAGGCCATCCGCTACGACGACACCTACGCGCGACGCGATGGTCGTTGGTTCTTCGCGCGTCGCAAGCACCTGTTGTTCTACGGCGCGGAGGTCGGGGTGAACCCGTTGGACCTGCCGCCTGCGAACTGGCCCGAGCACCACGACGGGCTCGGCTCGATCCCCTACAGCGACCCGACGTGGCAGTCGTTCTGGGCGACCTGAAGGCGGTGGCGCAACGGGCGCAACGGGCTACCGCGAGGGCAGCCGACCGAGCGGACCGCTGTCGTCGGGGTCGGGCGCAAGCGTGGTGAGCGTGGGGGGCGGCGGCAGCTCGACGCGGCACACGAACTGCACCGCGGCGCGCGCGGTGTCGATGCCGAGCGGCGGCCGATAGAGCAGCTGGGCCCATCGATCGCCCTTGCCCGCGGCTGCGATACGGAACACGTCGTAGTCGTAGATCGAGCCGATGTTGTTGAACTCGGCGTAGTACCGGGCGGTGGCTTCGAACTCGCCGCGGGCCTCGCCCGCTATGAGCTTCGCGGCATCGGCATAGAATACTTCGGCGATCCGCGCGACGTCGTAGCGATCGAGCCCGGCCGCGTCGCGTACGAACTGCTTCGCGAGGTTGCACACCTGTACGGCGGCCGCGACGGTCGTGGTGGTCGACGCGGCCGGGCCCGATGCCTGTTCGGCGACGGTGCGCGAACGTCGCGGGCCGGGCTGCAACACCACCAACAAGATGGCGATGGCGACGGCGACGACCAGCGCGGCGAACGAGCCGCGACGTTCAGGCGCGAGCGCGTTCAAATGTGGGGGAGAACCTTTTCTTCGAACAGGCGCAGGTTCTGCCAGGATGCCTTGGGTGGCAGCCCGCCCATCAAGGGATGCAACATCACCGGTGCCCGAGGCCCGGCGGCGCGGATCTGCGCGATGGCCTGCTCGGGGGTGAGCATCTGGTAGATGCCCATTTCGCGTAGCGCGGCGGCATCGCTCACCGGGCTGTAGCCGGTGGCGGAACCGGACTCGGCGGCCCATTTCCCGTAGCCGTTCATCTCGTGCATCGCGTGGGGTGCGACGAGCTCCCAGGTCGCGTCAGGAGTCTCGGTGATGTGCATGTAGGCGATGGAGCCTTGCGGAATTGGGCCGGGGTCGGGCTTGTCGAGCTTGACCAACTCGTCGCGATAGAAGACCCACAATTGCGGGAACGAAGGCAGAAGGCCGTCGGCGATACGGGCCGCGCGGCGTGCGGCGCCCTCGCTGGCCGCGCCGAGCCAGATCGGCACGCCTGGCTGCTGCAGCGGACGCGGCGTGACGCGGACGGACTTGCCCCGGAACTCGAACGGTTCGCCGGTGAACGCCTGACGCAGCACCTTGACGGTCTCGGTGACGCGTTTGACCCGGTTCGCGATGTCTTCGTCGAACATGGCGAACTCCGACGGCACGTACCCGTTGGTGAGGACGAGATCGAGGCGCCCGTTGCTCAGGTGATCGACCACCGCGGCCTCCTCGGCGAGGCGCAGCGGGTGATACAGCGAGGGCAACACGGCGGCGATGCGGATGCGCATCGTGTTGGTGCGCGCGGCGATCGCCGCGGCCATGGTGAGCGCGCTCGGCAAGTAGCCGTCGTCGACCCCGTGATGCTCGGACAAAATCACCGACTCGAAGCCCAGGTTCTCGGCCCATTCGCACTGGTCGAGCGCGCATGCGTATCGCTCGGCCATGGTGGTGCCGCCGATGGGTGGGTTGCGGAAGTCGTAACGGATACCGAGCGTGGCCATGACAACGTTCTAGCGCATCGGCAACGGTGCAGCGACGGAGAGGCGGCCGCTACATTCCAACGGGGCAACCGAACCTTGGGGGAAACATGCCGGTCGATCCGAACGTGAAGCTGATGCTCGATGCCATGGCCGCCGCGAACATGAACCCGTTCGAGGACAACATCCTCGCGAAGTCGGCCACCGAGCTGCGTGCGGCGCTCGCCGCGAACCGCGTCCCTACGCCCGAGGTACCGATCGCCCGGTTCGAGGATCGGTGGCTCACCGCAGCCGACGGTGCCTCGATCGCCGTGCGCGTCTACTGGCCCACGATCGACGGTGCCGCCCGACCGGCGATCGTCTACTTCCACGGAGGCGGGTGGGTCATCGGCGGCCTCGACACGCACGACGGCTCGGCCCGAGCGCTTGCGAACGCCACCGATGCGGTCGTCGTGTTCATCGACTACCGGCTCGCGCCCGAGGCGCAGTTCCCGGTGCCGGTCGAAGACAGCTACGCCGGGTTGCTGTGGACCGTCGAGCACGCGGCCGAGCTCGGCATCGACGCCACGCGGCTCGCGGTGGCCGGCGACTCCGCGGGTGGCAACCTCGCCGCGGCGGTCGCGCTCATGGCGCGCGACCGGGGTGGTCCCGCGCTGCGGTTCCAGCTCCTCGTCTACCCCTGCACCGACATGGATCCGTCGCGTTGGCCGTCGATGCACGAGAACAAGGTCGGCTACTTCCTCACCACCGACTCGATGGTGTGGTTCTACGACCAGTACGTGCCGTCGGCCGCCGATCGCGCGCACCCGTATGCGTCGCCCATCCACGCGGCTGATCTGTCGGGCCTGCCGCCCGCGTTCGTGATCACCGCCGAGTTCGACCCGCTGCGCGACGAGGGCGAGGCGTACGCCGCGAAGTTGCGGCAGGCCGGGGTGCCCACCGAGTCGCAGCGTTTCGACGGCATGATCCACGGCTTCTTCGCCATGACGGCCATGTTCGAACAGGCCCGCGAGGCCCACGCGATCGCGTGCGAGAAGGTGCGGGCCGCGCTCGCCTGAGGTGAGCCGGGCAAGGTGCGCCCGTCAGCGCACCAACAGGCCGACGGCGGCGAAATGGCAGGCGCCCGCGGCCACGGTGAACGAGTGCCAGACCTCGTGATAGCCGAACGTGCTCGGCCACGGGTCGGGCCGACCGCGAACGAGCACCGGGATGCCGACCGTGTAGAGCACGCCACCCGCGACGAGAAGCGCCAACTCCACCGCGGTCATCGAGCGTAGGAGTGCCGGCGCGGCGAGGACCGCGCCCCACCCGAGGATGGGGTAGAGCGCATACTCGAAGAACCTCACGCGTCGAACACCGAACTGTTTCACCACGATGCCGGTGAGCGCGCCCACCCCGACGACGCACAGCAGTGGGATGCCCCATGCACGGGGCAACGCGAGCAGGCACACCGGGGTGTAGGTGCCGGCGATCAGCACGAAGATCGACGAGTGGTCCATGCGCTGCATCACCCGCCGCGCACGCGGGCTGCGGGCGAGGCGGTGGTAGCCCGCCGACGTGCCGAACCCGATGAGCAGGCTCGCGCTGTACACCGCAGCCGCCACGATGGCCGCCGCGTGCCCGGCGCGCAGGATGAGGAAGATGCCACCGGGGATCGCCGCGACGAAGGCCACGGCATGCATCCAGCCCCGCCACGTGGGGCGTTGCGCGAAGGGGGTCGGGTCGGGGATTCCCATCCCCCGATTCTACGGCCCCTCGGCGGGCGTCAGGTCGCGGGCGGCGCAGGCATGGCGCCGCCCGCGGTGATCCATCGGCGGAACACCTCGCCACCCTCCTTCGGGTTGTAGATGTCCTCCTGGAACGAGAACTCGCCGTTGCCCGCGTACTCGAGGATGGTGACGCAGCCGAAGCGGTAGAC
>JANMVY010000860.1:0-1782 GCA_031393535.1 Actinomycetes bacterium
CGAGTGTCACTGACCCGACAGCAACTTCCAAGGGCGCCTCCGACTAGGGTCGGCCTCACTCGCCCCCTGACGCCTGTTCGTGCTGCGTCCGGCGTTGTCGGACGGCGCCCCCCGTCTTGAAGGCGATGGTGTTCGCCAGCACGACGTTCTGCGGCGGGTTGGCACAGGACGTTGCCGGTGCTCTTCACGGAAATGGCCTCACTGTCGCCCAATCGGTATTTTCGAAGTCGTGCTCCTCGATAACGGCGGCGCTGACGTTATTCTGCTCGGCCCCGAGTCCAATGCGAATCGGCTCGTTGCCGAAGTCCCCACCCGCGCCCAAGGCATTCAGGAACGTGCACTGCCGCACCGTAGTGTGGTTCACGATCCTGGATGACGTGGAGAGGTGCACGGCGGGCCCCGCGTTCATCGTACCCGGCCTGCCCTCGATGTTGAAGTTTGTGAGCGCATTGTCGTGGAAGCCTCCATTTACGTGCACATACTTTGACGCGACAACGCCGACAATGTTGCACTCGGTGATGGTGTTGCTGATGCTGTCGACGACGATCAGCTCACCCGTGCCGATGTCGCCATTCCTGAACTGGAAGCCACTGAACGTGGTGCGATTGCCTGTGATGGGCACGCTCGAACGGCCGGGCAGCGTCACTCCTCCCGGAGATTCCGCGACCACGGAGATTCCGCGACCGCGGAGATTCCGCTCGCGGGTCGAACTCGCAGGTCATACGGAATTCGGAGAGCGGAAGTTGAGACGGAGCTGGCTGACAGGAGCCGCTGATGGCGCGTTGGAGTTGTCGAAGAAGGGTAGCCGCTCATGCCGGACGCAGCACGGCCAGTCTAACTCCGCGACCGACGGGCGATCTCGACGCCAGAGGCGCAGGCCGCGACCCACACCGTGGCGGCTGCGTAGCCGCCCACCACGTCGCTGAAGTAGTGCACGCCCAAGTACAGGCGGCTGAAGCCGACGAGCGCGATGAGCACGAGCGCGAGCAGCGCGACGGCGACCTGGGCGCGCGCGCCGCGCGCCCAGAAGGTGATCAGCAGATAGGCGAGCATGCCGAAAGCAACGAGCGACATCGTCGCGTGGCCGCTCGGGAAGCTGAAGCTGTGCTCGACGTAGTACGCCTCAGCGTACGGTGGGCGCGGGCGGCGAATGACGTGCTTGAGCGTCCAGTCGATCACGCTGCCGCCGCCGAACGCGGCGATCCAGCCCCAGAACGCGAGCCAATGTCGCCGCCAGGCGAGCGTGCCGGCAACCGCCGCGCAGAGCCCCCCCAACGCGATGGGTGTTCCGAGCAGGGTGATGGCGTAGAACAGCCGATCGCCGAGCGGCGTGGCGTGCGCGCGGAACTGATGGGCCAGCGCGACGTCGAACACCGTCAGCGGGTCGTGGTGGACCACGTCTTCCGTGATCCCCGCGAACAACCAGAGCGCGGCGAGGCTCACGAGCAGGCCGACCGTCAGATGCAGCCCAAGGAAAGTGACTGACGTGAAGCGCGCGACGACGAACGTCCACGCTCGCGGGTAGCGCGCATGCAGACGCGTGGCGACCCCCGAATCGCGGCAGGTGGCCCACGCCCGTTCGGCGCCGGTCCAGAGCGCCGCCGCGGACAGGTCACAGCGCCGCCACACGAGCACGAGCACCGCGATGAGCGCGGCGAGCAGCACGAGCGCGAGGCTGGCTTGGCCGACGTAGTGCTCGAGCGTCGGGAGGTTGCGCCCGAACACGTAGCCGAGCGCGCCGAAGAGTACCGCCCACGTGACGCCGCCGAGCGCGTTGTAGAA
>JANMVY010000003.1:0-1626 GCA_031393535.1 Actinomycetes bacterium
CGGCCGGTTTGGATGACGGCAACGACCGGTTGTGTCGTCACCAGATCACCTCCAGGCTCTGTCGACCGCGAAGCGTGGTGGTGTCGCGCAATGATTTCTGGGGATCATCGGGACGCCGTCATTGCGTCGGCGCGTGACAGACGGCCTCGACGTTGTTCCCGTCGGGATCGCGGACGAACGCCCCGTAGTAGTGGGGGTGGTACTCAGGCCAGACCCGAGGCTCGTGCAGGACAACCGCACCCATATCGAGCGCCGCCTTGAAGAAGGCATCGACGGCCACCCGGTCAGACGCGGCGAAGGCGATATGGCACTCGCGAAAACCGTCGCCTGTGGTGTTCGGCCCGATCCAGAAATCGGGTTTCGGCGCGAGACCGAACCCGATGACTTCGCCGAAGTCCATCAGACGTCGACCGCCGAGCGGCGCCATCACCCGGTCGTAGAACACTGCGCTGGCCGCCACATCTGCACATTGGATCGAGAGGTGATCGAGCATCGCCGGATCGTACCGCTGCCGCATCTCGGACGACGGCCGCGGTGCCGGTACGACGCGGCCAGGGCACTCATCTCGGCGGGTTGGCTTCGGCGAGGTTGACCGTGGCACCGATGGTGGCACCGTTCTCGACCGGCAGGCCCACGCCGTTTGCGAACGACGCACGGTCCGAGCACAACCACACTGCAGCCTGTGCCTGCTCGTCCGGCTCGCTGATGCGACCGCCGGGCTGCATGGCGGCGATACGGGTGAGCGCGTGCTCACCACCGTCGAGGGTGTTGATCAAGCGGTTGGTTCGCGTCGCCCCGGGGCAGATCGCATTGACGCGAACGCCGGCGCGCACATACTCGAGCGCCGCGTTCCGTGTCAGGCCGAGCACCCCGTGCTTGGCCGCCACATAGGGCGACACGCCCGGGACCGCAGTGAACGCGGCGGTCGACGCCGTGTTGACGATCGCTCCCCCACCCTGCGCGACCATCTGTACGAGCTCGTATTTCATGCACAGCCACGTGCCGCTGAGCACCACGTCGAGCACTCGCCGCCAGTGACGCTCGTCGACGTCGGCGGTCGTCGTCGTCGGCGGCGAGGAAACCCCCGCGTTGTTGTGCGCGCAGTCGAGACGGCCGAACGCGTCCACGCAGCCGCGCACCATCGCCTCGACCTGGGCCGCGTCGGCCACGTCACACACGATCGAGCGCGCCGCCACACCGAGCCGCGCAATCGCGTCTGCGGTCTGCTGTGCCGCGGCGGCGTCGATATCGGCGCACACCACCGCCCGCGCTCCCTCCGCGGCGAACAACAACGCCGACGCGCGCCCGATACCGGCGCCGGCGCCGGTCACGAGAACCACCTTGTCGTCCACGAGCCCCATCACCATCTCCATCACTCAGGTGGTGTCACGCGCACCGGTTCGAACGGAGCGTGACATCGAACAGAACGCCCAGCACGACTTCAGAACGGGTTCGGCGACCCGGGCGAGGCATAGCCGGCGGTGAAGCCGCCATCGGCCACGAACTCCGAACCGGTGCAGTACGAGCTGTCGTCGGACGCCGGGAACGCCGCGAGCTTCGCGATCTCGGCCGGCTCGCCGGTGCGGCCCATCGGTGCGAATTGCTTCGTGTGCTCGTCGATCAACG
>JANMVY010000038.1:0-2017 GCA_031393535.1 Actinomycetes bacterium
GCAGCGGCGCTCGACCACGCGATCCTCCGCCCGGCGGTCGAGCTTCTCGAGCCTTACGCAAACCTCATCGCCTTCGAAGGCATCGGCGCCGGCCTCTACGGATCGATCGCCCGCATCGTCGCGATCGGCTGCTCAGCACTCGGGCGACACGACGACGCGGTCGACCACGCACGACGCGCAACCGCCGCGAACCGGGCGTTCGGTGGCGCGGTTCTCGCCGACGCGCTCCGCACATTGGCGAACTGCATGGACGCACGAGGCGATCCGGCTCGCGAGACACGATCCGTCCACGACGACGCTGATGGCGCCTACGCCGCGGTCGGCCAGGCGCACCTCGTTCGTCGGGGGCACAACGACGTCGACATCGAGCCGCGAGCCGGCGCGGCGAACCGGTTGCAGCGCGACGGGGATGTATGGCACCTCACCTACGCAGCCACGACGACTGTCGCGAGGCACAGCAAGGGAATCGCTGATCTGGCCGTCTTGCTCGCCCGACCCGGCCTCGAGGTACACGTCACCGAGCTCGAGCAGATTCCCCGCGACCTGATTGGCGGACGCGGCGCCGAGGCACTCGACCGGCGGGCCATCACGGCGTACCGCGAACGACTGCTCGAGCTGGCGAGCGAGATCGACGAGGCTGATGCCGCACACGATCTCGCACGAGCCGAACGCGCCCGGGTCGAGTACGACACACTCGTCGAGCACCTGGCGTCATCGGCCGGCCTGGGCGGTCGAGCACGCGCCGCGGGGCCCGAGCCGATCGAGCGCCTCCGCAAGGCCGTGACGGCCCGCATACGTGACGCGATACGTCGCCTCGATCGCGTGCACCCGGCGCTCGGTCGTCACCTCGACAACGCGGTGCATACGGGCACCTATTGCGCGTATCGGCCCGAGACGACGACCACCTGGCAGATCGCCACCACCCGAGTCGCCCCGACGGACTGACCGCGGTCGGTCGAGCGCGGCATCGCGGCACTCAGCAGGTAGCGAGCATCGAGGCGAGCGCGGTCTTCTCGGTCGAGGTGATCGACAACGACCACGTGTGCTTGATGCGCACCCATGCGGTCGCGTAGTGACACCACGCGGCGCGCTGCGGTGGCTTCCACTGATCGGGTGTCCTGTCGCCCTTGGCGTTGTTCACCGATGCCGACAAAGCCGTGAGCGCGTCGGGATCGTCGAGGTTCTGCGCGAACGCCTGGCGGCGCGCGTCGCTCCACGTCGACGCGCCCGAACGCCACGCATCGGCCAACGCGACGAGGTGGTCGATCTGGAAATCGCCCGCGCTCGTCGACGTGAACCCGCTCCACGGATCGACCCAGCGCCCGATCGCGACCGTGCAGCCGTTCGCGTTGAAGGTCACGCGATCGAGGGTCTCCTCCATCAGCACCTCGGCGCGCGTGTTGTGGCAGTCGCGATCGGCGTCGATCCAGTCGGGCCCGAACGCGGCGCGACGATAGGTGCTCGCGTCACGCGCGGCCGCGACGACCAGCTCGTCGAGCTCGCGGCGCACCGCGGTGGTCGGCGGTGAGGCAACGCTCGTCGGGGTGGCCGCCGACAGCGTCGTCGGCGTCGGGATCGTCGGGGTGGCCGCAGGCACCGGCGAACCGGGCTCTGCTGAGGTGGTGCTCGTCGCTTCGGTGGGCGTTGGCGTCGTCGGGATCAGCGCGGTCGTGATGGTCGTCGTGGTGGCGACAAGTGTCGTGCGCACTTCAGCCGACGCAGTGACGTCGCCGTCGCCCGGTGCCGGTGCGGAGTCGTGCGACCCCGATCCGCCGAGTGCGTCGAGCAGTCCACCGAGCGCGGCGAGGCACACGAGCACGGCGAGTGCGTGACCCCACCAGGGCCAGCGTTTCGACCGGTTCCACAGGCGGACGAGCGGCTTCACCTCACGCCGGCGTGCACTCGGTCAACGTACGCATGGCGCGTTGTGCGACGACGTCGACGCGCACCGCGCGCCCGGGCGGCGGGTGGGCGCCGTGTCCGTACGGCACCGGCGGAACGTCGGACATGGCGGCCT
>JANMVY010000046.1:0-2110 GCA_031393535.1 Actinomycetes bacterium
GCCGTTCTCGAGCAGGGCGACCTTCTTGTCGATGCCGGGCGTCGCGCCGTCGAAGAAGGCGAGGAACGCGGCGCGGATCTGGCCCTCGTCGCTTGCCGCGGTCGTGGTGGGGGCCGACGACTTCGTCGTGGGTGCCGCCGCGCCCGATGGTGAACCCGCCGACGGTGACCCCGTCGACGGTGACCCGGCCGCGGTGGACGACGTCGTCGCGGTCTTGGTGGTCGGTGGCGTCGACGAGCCGCTTGCGCCGCACGCCGCGGCGAGGGTGAGCGCGGCCATCGCCGCCGTCGTGCGCGCCAGCCGCCGGCGCAGCGAGTGTGCCGAGCAGGCGTAGGGAGCGAACCAACACGTGCGCATGTTCACGGGCGCTGTGGGCGCGGCGCTACCCACGGTCGCGCACGACGACTCTGCGGTTGTCCGGCGCTGCACAACGGCTCACCTCACCGATCCCCTCGCTCGGAGACCCCATCGAACCAGCGGCCGTGGCGGCGGTCACCGCCGCCGCGCCGACCGCCTGACCGCTCGGTCGCCGAGAACGGAAACCGGAGCTGGGCGGCGAACTGCTCGGGCACCGGTGCGCCCGCGACCCCGACACCGGCCACCGGGTGCTGATCGGGGTGCCGGAAGGTGCCGAACACGATGTCCCACAATGGCGAAACCCCCCCGAAGTTGGCGTCGTGGAGCTCACGATCGATGGCGTGATGGACGTAGTGGTTCGGGGGTGTTGACAGGACCCGATGCGCCCACGACGGGAACCGCTGGTCGACGTTGGCGTGCGCGGCGGAGCCTTCGAAGTTGTTCCACAAAGCGACCCACACGAGCACCCAGCTCGGCACACCGAGGGCGAACAGCGGTACCAGTGCGACGAACTGGCGTGGGATGTCTTCGCCGAAGTGGATGCGGTTGCCCTTGAAGACGTGCATGTGTGGAACGTCGTGATGCACGGTGTGAAACCTCCACAACCACTCGACGCGATGGTACGCGCGATGCGACCAGTAGCCGACGAAGCTCCACGCCGCGAGCGCCAACACGACTTGTGCCGGCGCCGGCAACCCGGCCGGCCACGCGTGGGAGCGACGCGTGCCCGCTACTGCCAGCGCGATCATCGCGATCGCTGCAACCGCGAGGCGCGACGCGACCGGTCGGCCCAGCGCGCCGATGAGCACACCATGGCCGATGTCGCGCGGCAGCTGCGGATCATGGAACGGGTTGAGCCGCGTCCGCGCCGGCAGCACCTGTTCGAGCGCGAGGATGACTACGACGTTCGCGGAGGAGACGACGAAGGCCCACACCGCGACCGGCAGCCCGACGGTGAAGCCCCACCATGTCGCGGTCAACGACCCGATCAGCAACACCGGCCACACGGCGTAGGCCACCGCGTCGCGGGCGCCCACCCGGGGCGCCGAGGCCCACGCTCGATCGGTCATCGCACACCCACCGTCGCGAGGGCGGCGCGCAGCTCGTGCTCCCAGCGCTGCGGCGCCTCGTCGGCAACCACCGAGAGATGGCGTCCGTCGTCGAAGAAGCGCTGCACGCATGCGACGAGCAACGCGGGTTCGGGCAAGGTGACGACTGCGTTGCCGAGCTCGAGCTCGTGATTGAGGTTCTCGCGCCCGTGCCCGGGAACCACGTCGAGCAGCACGAGCCCGCGGCCGACAACGCGCGCTTCACGGCACGTGTCGCCCGAGGAGCTGACGACGATGTCGCTCGCCGCCATGAGCTCGGGCACGCGGTCGGTGTAGCCGAACGGGATGATCTTCGCGTCGGTGTCCGCCGCAGCGCGCAGGCGCTCCGCGAGGCGGCGATTCGAGCCCGCGACGACGAGCACCCACACGCCCGCCGCGGCGAGCGCGCGGGCGCACTCCGCGACCGGGCCGATGCCCCACGCGCCCGACATCAACAGCACGCAGCGGGCGTCGTCGGGCACGTCGAGCGCAACGCGGGCGTCGCGGCGCGACGGCGCGGTGTAGAACGCGGCACGTGTGGGGTGCCTGACGACGGCGACGCGGGCACGCGGCCGGAACGAGCGCACCGCGTGCGCGCACAGCTCGGAGGTGACGAGGAACAGGTCGGTGGCCTCGTGGACCCACAGGCGATGGGCGTAGGAGTC
>JANMVY010000062.1:0-3248 GCA_031393535.1 Actinomycetes bacterium
CGAGCCGGTCGTAGGCCAGCTCTGTCCGGTACACGATCGGGGTGAGGTAGAAGAGCACCTGGAGAAGGATCGATCCGATCAGATACTGCATGTCGCGGAAGTAGGCGTTGGCCACCGACACCATGAGGCCAAGACCTGTGACGAACACGACCTCGAGTGCGACGAGCAACAACACGACGGGGATCCACGGCAACACGTTGTTCCCGAGGAAGAGCAGGATCACCGCAGCGACCGCGAGCTCGATGAGAAAGCTCACCGCGTTGGCAGCAACGGTCGCGAACACAAGACCCTCGCGGGGAAAGTAGACCTTCTTGATGAGACCTGCGTTTCCGACCAAGGACGCCATGGCGCCGTTGACCGATGCGTTGAAGAAGTTCCACGCAGTGAGCCCGCAGAACAGGTAGATCGAAAAGTTCTTCAGCCCGCTCGGGCGCCCTACCGGTGGCACGGCTTTGAAGAAGTACTTGAACACCACGGTGTAGATGGCCACGGTGGCCAGCGGATTGAGCATGGACCACGCCCAGCCGAGCACGGACCGCTTGTATCTGCTGCGCAGCTCGCGCAGGGTCAGGTTGACGATCAGCTCGCGCGATGCAGTGATCTCGGAAAGCTTCGACACGTAACGACACACTCCATTGACGGCAGGAGGCTAGCGCCTGGCGTGGCCGACTCCCTGACACCGAGGTCGCGCCGAACCCGCTCGCGCCTAGATTGCGATCATGCCCCGACCGTGCCGTGTCCCCGCGCGTGCGGCCCTCGGCACCATGCTCGCGCTCGTACTGGTCGTCGCATCGTTGACCTCGGTCGGGTCGGCCGGCGCGGACACGCCCACGGCTCAACCCGTGCCCACCCATCATGCAGCGGCGTCGGCGACGGCCATACCCGGCCTGCGTACCGACACGATGGTGCTCGACGGCCCCCAGCAGGTGTTCGTACGCGCGAACCTCGACCCGTTCGTGGCCATCGGCTTCTCGTGGAACGGTCCGGCCGACGCGGCCGCGAGCCTTGTGCTCACCTACGCCGACGGCGAGGTCACCGCGCCGATCGACCTGCACCACGACGACGCACACGGCGAGGACGCGAACCCCCTCGGCGACCGTCGCGTGAGCGACCCGCTCGCCCTCGAAAAGCCGGCGGTCGCGTTCCACCTGACCCTGCCCGCGACGCTCGAGAACGCGCGCGCACACCTCGTACGCGAGGACACGAGCGTCTCCACCACCATCGTGCCGGCGATGGCCGTGCAACGGGCAACCATCGATGGCATCCCCGGCCCCGAGGGCATCCGCACGCGCGAGAGCTGGGGCGCTCGGGCCCGCAAGCCCACCGAGCCGTGCGCGCCGGGCGCCAAGCCCGAAGGTCTCGGTTGCGTCGCGAAGAACGGGGTGCTCAACGCGGTGGTGCACCACACCGTGAACGCCAACGACTACAGCGCGGCCTCGGTGCCCGCACTGCTGCGTTCGATCCAAGCCTTTCACCAAGACGTCCAGGAGTTCGACGACATCGGTTACAACTTCGTCGTCGACCGCTTCGGCACCATCTGGGAAGCACGCGCGGGCGGTGCCGATCGCCCGGTGGTGGGTGGCCACACGAAGGGTTTCAACACCGGCGCGGTCGGCGTCGCCGTGCTCGGTACCTTCGACGGCGCAGCACCCACCGAGGCCGCGTTCGACAGCGTCGCGCGGGTGATCGCCTGGAAGTTCGCGGCGCGCAACGTCGATCCGCTGGGCCAGATCACGCTCATCAGTAACGGCGGCGACGTGCACGAGATCGGCGAGGCCGTGACCGTCAACACCATCGACGGCCATCGCTCACTCGGCGCCACGGCGTGCCCTGGCGCATTGCTCTTCGCACGGCTCGGCGACCTGCGCCAACGCGTCGCCGCGTTCCTTCCGCAATACGTCGTCACGGGTGAGGTCGACGGCCTCGATCGGTTCGCCGGCAAACTCGCACTCTCGGGCTTCGCGTTGCGCCGCGACACCGTGACGCCTGTCGCGGTAGCGCTCAGTGTCGATGGCGTCTCAGTCGCACAGACGATCGCGAACGTGGCGCGCGACGATGTCGCATCACGTTTCGGTGCACTCGGCGCCAACCATGGGTTCACGTTCGCGGTACCCGTGTCGAGCACTGCAGTGCGCGCCTGTGTCACCGAGACGACCTCGGGCATCCTGATCGGCTGCCGTGAGGTCAACCCGGCCACGCCCGCGTTCGGTGATTTCGGATTCACGACCGCGCTCGCGCCGCCGCGCATCGCCATGTCGGGCTGGGCCATCGACCCCGATTCATCCGAGCCGACGGTGGTGCACGTGTACCTCGACGGCGTGCTCACGCAGTTGTGGGCCGACAAGTCGCGGCCCGACATCGCGACGCTGTACCCCGGCTACGGCATCAACCGCGGGTTCTCGTCCGACATTGCCACCACCCAGGGCGCGCACCAGGTCTGCGTGTTCGCCATCAACATCCCATCGGGCCCCCACACCTTGATGGGTTGTCGCGAAGCGATCGTCGGCCAGGTCAACCGGAACGCCCCGACCGGTTCGCTCGACGTCGCGAGCGGTGGCGGCGCGAGCGTGCTCGTCGCCGGTTGGGCCATCGACCGCGACATCACCGAACCGGTGAACGTGCACGTCTACGTCGACAGCTCGCTCACACCGATCGTCGCGTCGAACCCGCGCACCGATGTCGCGGCTGTGTTCCCCGGCGCGTCGATTCGCAGCGGCTTCACAGCACGCATCTCGGCGACCCCGGGCTCGCACACCGTGTGCGTGTATGCGATCGACGCGAACCTCGTCGGTCCGCACACGCTGCTCGGCTGTCGTGCGGTGACCGTACTCGTACCCGACGCGACACCGCCCACCGGGTCACTCGACTTCGCGTCCGCGGGTGCCGGGTCGGTCTCGGTGGCGGGATGGGCCATCGATCCCGATACCGCGGACCCGATCGCGGTGCACGTGTACGTCGACACCTCGGGCACCGTGACCACGGCCTCGAACGTGCGGCCCGACCTGGGCGTGGCGTTCCCGGCCTATGGCGGCGCGCACGGGTTCGCGCTCACCGTTGCCGCCACCCGCGGCATGCATCAGGTGTGCGCCTACGCGATCAACAACCTCGCCGGCGCGGCCAACACCCTGCTCGGTTGTCGCCAGCTCACCGTCGCCTGACCGCGGAGTCAGGCGACCGATTCGAAGAACTGGGCCGGGATCTCGTCGGCGGCGAGCTTGCGGATGTTCTCGGGCGCGTACATCGTGCCG
>JANMVY010000080.1:0-1619 GCA_031393535.1 Actinomycetes bacterium
TCATGATGGGTTTCGCCTCGGACAAGACGGTGGCCGACGAGAAGTTCATCGTGCCGCGCCGAGTTGCCATGGGGAACTTCCGGCTGTGCGGCGTGCTGCTCTCCTATGTGGCCGACCAGATGATCCCGGTGATGAAGGGCGCGATCGGGGCGAACTTCGCACCGGCTTCACTCGGTGCACGCATCCACCAGCAGATCATCGAGCTGGTGCTCGCCGGTGCGATCAAGCCGGTGATCGGCTCGGTCGTGGCATTCGAGGACATCCCACAGGCGTTGACCTCCATGGCCAATCGCGAGACGGTCGGTCGCGTGGTCGCCAAGCTCTACGACTGAGTCGACGCGTCAGGCGGGACCGAAACGGGGCATTGCCGTTCGAGTAGCTTCGGGTCGTCGAAAGGGGCGACCGATGAGCGAAGACGTCAAGGTCGCGTTCGTCACCGGCGCGAGCCGGGGCATCGGACGAGGATGCGCGATCCATCTGGCGCGGGCCGGCTTCGATGTCGTGGTCGCCGCGCGCACCGTCACCGAAACTGACCGCGGGAAGTCGCGCGTTCCGGGCACGCTCGAAGCCACCGCCGCGGAGATCCGCGACCTCGGCCGTCGCGCGCTCATGGTGAAGATGGACATTCTCGATCGCGAGTCGATGACCGAGGCGGTTGCCGCGGCGCTCGGCGAGTTCGGTCGCATCGACGTACTCGTCAACAACGCGGTGTACCAGCCGGCCTACGGCATGAAGTCCTTCGAGAACACGCCCATCGAGGAGTACGACAAGAGCTTCGACGGCAATGTGCTCGCGGGGCTCTTCCTCGTCAAGCTGTGCCTGCCCGAATTCAAGCGACGCGGTAGCGGCGTCGTGATCAACGTGACCTCGGGCGCCGGACAGAACGAAACATCGAAACAACCCGGCGAGGGTGGCTGGCCGTTCGCGTATTCGATCACGAAGGCGGCGCACAACCGGGTTGCCGCCGGCCTTGCCAAGGAGCTGAAGGCGTACAACGTCGCAGTGGTCAATCTCGAACCCGGTTTCGTGGCCACCGAACGCATGTCCATCACGATGCGCGATCAGGGCATCGACCCGACGAACGGCCTGGCCGTCGACGTACCGGGTTCGGTGTGCGCGTACGTGGCATCGAGCCCGAACGTGATGGCGTTCTCGGGGCGCACCGTCGACGCGCCGCAGTTCTCGGTATGGGCCGACATCGTCGCCGCCTCGACGTTGCCGCACCCCTACGGGCCGTCCAACTGGGGCTACCCGCCGTTCAATTCGATCGGTGGAACGGCCACCGGCGTCACCTCGACGACACCCTGAGGTTCGGTACCGATCACCATGTTGCGCGACGAGAAAATTCTTATCACCGGGCCCGCGGGCCAGATCGCATATCCGCTTGCGGTGGCCTTGGCGCAACACAACGACGTGTGGGGCATCGCACGGTTCGGCGACCCCGCAAGCCGCGCGCGCGTCGAGCGCGCCGGTGTCACCACGCGCGTCGTCGACCTCGGCGACGGCGACTACGGCGACGTGCCCGATGACTTCACCTACGTGTTACACCTGGCGTCGTATCTCGGCCCCGGTACTGACTACGACATCGCGTTGCGGACCAATGCCGAGGGCACCGGCCT
>JANMVY010000081.1:0-2670 GCA_031393535.1 Actinomycetes bacterium
GAGCGGGCACGGCCGTTCGCATCGACCGTGAGCCCCGGTACCACGCGGCCCGCGTCGACGAAACGCACCGCCAGGCTGCCGAGTTGTGCAGCACCCGCGGCGACGTCGAGTTGCGCGACGGTCACGAGGCGAGAACCCGAACGCGTGCTGAACCCATGTCGGCAAGCTACCGGGCACCGGCCCTCGCTCGGGTAGCCGAACTGCAAGACTCGCGGTTGATGTCCGCCGAGATCACCACCACCCGTCAGGTTCGTTCGTTCTGTCGCTTCTGCTCTGCGCTGTGCGGCATCGTCGTCACCGTCGAAGGCGACCAGATCACCGAGGTCCGAGGCGACGCGGAACACCCGACGTCGCGGGGGTACACGTGTCCGAAGGGTCGCTCGCTCGGTGCGTGGCACCACCACCCGAACCGGCTCGACACGCCGCAACTCGGCCGCGGCGCGGAGCGCCGATCCACGGATTGGGAAACCACGCTCGGCGACCTCGCGGCGCGCATCCAGCAGACGTCGCAGCAGTACGGCGCCGACGCCGTCGGCATGTACATGGCCACCGCGACCTCGTTCGATGCCGCGGGTGGACGCATGGCCTATCGGCTCTTCCAGTCGCTCGGCACGCGGTCGCGCTACTCCGCGGTCACCATCGACACACCATGCCGGCCGCTCGTGAGTGATCTGGTGAGCGGCAACGCGGGGCTCATGCCGTGCATCGACGAGCAGACCGCGGGCCTCACGATCCTCGTCGGCACCAACCCGGTGGTGAGCCACGGTCACACGACCTCACTGCCCGATCCGGTGAACCGGCTGCGTGCGCTGGCGGCCGCTCCGCGCGAGCTCTGGGTGATCGATCCGCGCCGAACCGAGAGCGCGCGCCTCGCCACGCGACACCTCGCGCCGCGCCCGGGCTCCGACCACGCAGTGTTCGCATACGCGATCCGCTCGTTGCTACGCGATGGTGGTGCCGATCACGCCTACCTTTCTCGGCACACCGACGCCGCCGACATCGTGACGCTCCGCGCGTCGGTCGACCCGTTCGATCTCGCACGCGCCGTCGCCGACACCGGACTCGCGCCGAACGCACTCGAGGATTTCGTCGCCGCGATCCGCAGACAACGACGGGTGGGAGCGATAACCGGTACGGGCACCACGATGGCAGCGACTGCGAACGCGACCGAATGGCTCGTGTGGACGCTGCAGATCATCACGGGCAGTTACGAGCAACCTGGCGGCCTGTGGTTCCACCCGGGCTTTCTGCGCTGCTTCGACCGTCGCACGCTGCGCCCGAGCGCACCCGAGCCGATCGACTGGCCACGTCCGCCGAGCCGCCCCGACCTGCCCGGGTTCTTCGGAGAGTACCCGTGCGCCGCGCTCGTCGACGAGATCGAATCGGGGAACCTGCGCGCCCTGATCGTGATCGGCGGCAATCCGGCGAGCGCGTTGCCCGACACCCCACGCGTGGCCGCTGCGCTCGCGCGGCTCGACGTGCTCGCGGTGGCCGATGTGATCGAGACCGACACCACCGCGCATGCCACACACCTGCTGGCCTGCGCCGGACAACTCGAACGCGCCGATGTCCCCGACTACGTCGATCAGTACTACCCGCTCATCGCGAGCCAGCACACCGCCGCAGTGCTGGCCCCGGGTGCGGCGCGAAAGCCATTGTGGTGGATTGCGGCGCGCCTCGGTGCGCACCTCGGTCACCAGTTGCTCCCGAACGACCTGACTCTCGAGGCGTCCGATGACGACCTGCTCGATGCGTACTCCAGCCGGGGCCGTCTGCCGCTCGCCGACCTCCGCGCCGCACCCACTGCGGTGGTTGTCGAAGGGCCGGTTCGGGGCTGGGTCCACGAACGCGTGCTCCCTGGCGGCAAGTGGCGGCTCGCGCCGCGGGTGCTCGTCGAGGACCTCGCCCGCATCACGGCCGATACCAGCAGACCCGACGATGACGAACTGGCGCTCGTGCCACGCCGACTGCTCCGTACCCTCAACTCGCAGTTGCGCGACACCACGCCGCGCGGTGGCCGGGTCGAGACACCGACGCTGCTGCTACATCCCGACGATGCCGCAGAGCGCGGCATTCACGACCGGGCGTCGGTCGAGGTCCTGTCGGCGACCGGCTCGTTGCTCGCCACGGCCGCGCTCGACGACGGCATTCTTCGCGGAGTCGTCTCGCTGCCGCACGGCTTCGCCGATCCTGCAGTGGGATCGTTGACGAGCGGCCGACTCGACACCGATCCGTTGACCGGCATGGTGCGCCAATCGGGCGTGCTCGTCCGGGTGACCGCGGTGCCGACCGGCTGATAGGCGTGTCCGGCCGACACCGGCTTCAGTGCGACACGCTCGACTCGATCGAAGCATCGCTACCGGGGAAATAGAGGTGGCGGCGTTCGTCGCCGCCACCGAGCCACCGCACGATGTACGGCCCACTGCCGTCATCACCGCGTACTTCTTCGATCACGCCACGTCGATCGCCCTCGCCGATATGGCCGCCCCGCACCACCACGAGGTCACCTACCTCGGCGTGCAAGCCAGCCTTGGTCTCTGCGGTCACGACCGGCTCACCGTGGTGTGCCTGCTCGACCCGTCCGGCGAGCAGCATCATCACGTCGAACGACGACACGACGCCGACGACCGATTCGCGCTCGGTCACCACGAGGTGGTGCGTGCGTTCCAT
>JANMVY010000128.1:0-10684 GCA_031393535.1 Actinomycetes bacterium
TCGCGAACTGTTCGACCTTGGCCTGGCCCGCTCCGGGCCAGCCGCAGATCAGTTCGGTGAACCCGAGCGCGCGCCACTGGTCGACGACGCGAGCGATGTCGTCGAGCTCCCCGTCGAGCGACAACGACGTCGCACGCCGGATGCTCGAAGGATCGCGACCGGCAGCCTCGGCCAACTCGTCCAGGCGACGCGACTTACCCTCGAGCACCTCGGGCGGCCCGAACGAGTGCCAGACATCGGCATAGCGAGCCGTGATGGGAAGCATGCGGCGCTCCCCCATCGCGCCGATCCAGATCGGCGGGTGCGGCGCCTGCACGGGCCGCGGGTGCAAGGTGGCTTCGTGCACGCTGAAGTGTCGGCCTTCGAAGGTAAACGAGTCGGTCGTGAGCAGACCGCGCACGATCTGCAACGCTTCTTCGAACGCGTCGATGCGGTCGGTCGTCGAGGGGAACGCGATGCCGAGCTCACGATGCTCCTTTTCGAACCACGCGGCGCCGTATGCCAACTCGAGGCGTCCACCCGACGCGTGGTCGATGGTGATGGCCTCGGCGGCGAACACCGACGGATGGCGATAGGTCATCCCCGCGACGAGCAGTCCGAGGCGCGCCTTCGTTGTGATACCCGACCACGCCGCGAGGGTGGTCATGCCTTCGAAGCACTCACCCGGTCCTTCCCCGTACATCGGCTGGAAGTGGTCGAAGCCCCAGATGCCGGCGAATCCGGCCGCGTCCGCGAATCGCGCACGCGCCGCGATCTCGTTCCACGGCATTCGTTGCTGCGCCACATCGAGTCCGAACCGCATGTCGACTTCTTTCATCGGGAGATCATGATCGCAGTGCGGCGAGCAGCGGTGCGATCGCGTCGAGCGCGTCGAGCGCGCCGGCGAATGAGCCATCGCCCGCGGGCCGCACTCCGGCCACCAGATGCTCGAGACCCGCGCCGGCGAAGGCTGTCAGACCCTCGAGGATCTGTTCGGGTGTGCCGTGCAGCGGGTGACGATCGGCACCGAGTGCTCGGTCGGTGACGACGATGCCGTCGATCAACGCGATGGTCGCCGGGCGCTCGGCGCGCCCGGCTGCGTGTTCGAGTGCGCGGAGCTCGGCGACCTCCGCCGCGAGCACCGCGGGATCGGACGAGATGGCGAGGTAGCCGTCACCCAGAGCGACCGTACGACGGAGCGAGCGCGGGCCCTTGCCCCCGATCCACACCGGCAGGGGCCGTTGCACAGGGTGGGGGTACGTGCCAACCGCGTCGAAGCGGACGAAGCGACCGTCGTGCGCCACGGCACCGTCCGCGGTCCACGCGGCTCGCATGACCTCGAGGTAGCCATCGGTGACCGCGCCGCGATGCACGAAGATCGAGGGATCGAGGCCGAGCGCGTCGAACTCCTCGCGCAGCCACCCCACCCCCGCGCCAAGCACGACGCGTCCGGCCGACAGCTGGTCAACCGTTGCGAGCATCTTCGCGGTGAGCAACGGGTGACGATACGGGATCACCAGCACTGATACACCGAGCAGGACACGCTCGGTCGCCGTCGCCAGCGCACCGAGGAGCACGAGCGGCTCGTGGATGTCTTGATGCCACGCGTAAGGGAACGACCCTGAGTCGTTGTGCGGATACGGCGTCGCACGGTTCGCCGGCAGCACGATGTGATCGGTGACCCAAACCGAGTCATACCCCGCGCCCTCCGCGTGTCGGGCGAGGTCGACGCACGCGCGCGTGCCCCGACCGGTATCGGGAAAACCGCCGAAGTTCTGGACGAGCACCCCAACACGCAAGACGGCCTACGAATGGAGTTCGGCCGGCGACTTGAGGATCGGCTGGCTCAGCGTTGCAGGATCGACCGCGAGACCAACCACCGCCCGGTAGCCATCGGTCTCTTCGCGATGCACGATGCGCGCCGGCGCGATCACGACGGTGCCGGGACCGAGATCACACATCTCGCCGCTGTCGGACTCGGTGAGTCGAAGTCGGCCCGACACGATGCACAGGCGCGACGCAAAGTCGTGCCAATGGTCGCCGTTGATCTGGGCGGCGAAGTCCACAGGCACCACATGAAGTCCGTCCGCGGTGAACGCGGCGATCGCATCCGTCTCGGTTTCGAAGCGGTCGTGTTCAATCGTGAACTGCATGGGAAGTCCAATCGCACGGTGGTCGCCTGCATCGTCGCACAATCGCGACCGTGGCGGTCGACACGACGGCTCACCGAGCCCGCCTGCGCTGAACCGGTACCTCCGTCGTCCTCGTCGTCGCCATAGCCGCCGCGCCGATCCGCTACCGTTCGGCCTCGAAGATGGTCGTGGCCCGTAGGGGGGCGTATGGAGGTTCGCACGACGACGAGCACACTGGCGCGCGACGCGGTGACGTCGCTCGAGGCGCGCGGCTACGCGATCGTCGAGCGACGCGCCGACCCGGCGATGATGGACCGGCTCGTCGCCGAGGTGAAACCGTGGGCCGACCGCGCCGAGAGGCTGCAGCTCAAGTTCTTCGGCGGCGGACTCCGCAAGGTCGAGTCGGTGCTCACCAAATCGAGCGCTTTCGTGTCGCTGCTCGCCGACCCGCTCCTGCACGAGATCAACGAGCTCGTGCTCGGCCCCGAGGCGCTGCTCAACGGGTCATCGGTGTTCATCCTCGAAAAGGGTGGGCGCGACCAGACGATCCACAACGACGGAACGATCTACGAGCCGATGCTGCCGCGCGCTCCAGGTGGCCCGCACTACCTGCTGGTGTTCATGTGGGCCGTCACCGACTTCACCAGAGAGAACGGCGCGACCCGTGCCATCCCCGGTAGCCACCTCTGGCCGGCCGGGCGCATGCCCACGCCCGACGACCCCGTCGAGTACCTCGAGATGGCGAAGGGGTCGTTCGCCGTGTGGCTCGGGTCGACGTTCCACGCGGCGAGCACCAATCACACCGACGCGGCGCGCATCGGCACCCAGATGGGGTTCAACTGCGGATGGTTGCGCCCGCACGAGGCCAACCTGCTGCTCGTACCACCGCTCGTGGCCCGCGACATGCCCCTTGCGGTGCAAGAGGTGCTCGGGTACCGCGCACACCGCGGCATGCTCGGGTGCATCGAGCAGCAGAGCCCCATCGAGAAGCTCGGCATGCTTGCGGGCGCGGCGGCCTCGACAAACCGCGTTGCGCTCGGCCCCGATCCCTTCGCCGTCGAACGCAGCGCACGCGCGTATTTCGACGGGCGTTCGGTGCCCGCCGACATCGCGAGTGAGCTCGCCCGCATGGAGCAGACAAACGCGGCGCGGCGCGCCACCGCGCGCGAAGACGACCAAGAGGTACTCGAAGTCGTCGCGCGCGCCCAGTCACGCCACCTTCTCAACCACTTGCTCGCGGGCGGCTTCGACGATCTCGTCGCAACGCTCGATCGGGCCATCACCGACGACCGCACCACGGGTTAGGACCGCCATGACGAACTCGACGACACGTCCATATCGCGCCGCTGTGTGCACTGTCACGCCTTACGACGAGGCGGGCCGGCTCGACGAGCCCGCGGTCGTCGACCTCGTCGAGCGCATCGCGAGCCAGGGTGTGGGCCTGGCGATCGGGACCGCGTCGCCCGGTGAGGGCTTCGCACTGTCGCTCGACGAGACCGAGCGCTTCTACGGCCTCGTCGTGCAGACGGCCGCCGGTCGAGTGCCGGTGTGCGCGATGGGCTTCGAGCCACGCAATGCCGATCAGCTGCGCCCCATCATCCGCCTCGCCGAAGCGGCCAGGATCGACGTGATGCAGCTGTACACGGTCGACCCCGGGCACGCGATGAAGCTCACCGACGCCGAGATGGAGCGGTACTTCTGCACGTTGCTCGACGAGATGACGATCCCCGCGGCGATCTCGACGCACGTGTACAACGGCCTCGTGCCGCTCGGCGTGCTGACACGTCTACTCGACGCGTACCCCAACATCGCGACGATTCACTGCACGAGCGAGGTGAACTACCTCCATCAGTTGCTCGAGATGGTCGACAACCGTTGCGACGTACTCGTCGGCGGTCCGATGCAGGCACTGTCCACCTACGCGATCGGCGGCCAAGGGTTTCTCTGCTCCGAGGGCAACATCGCACCGGTGGCGTGCGGCGAGCTCCAAGCCGCGGTACGCGCCGACGACGTCGACGCGATGCGCACGGCATACCGCGAGGTGAACGGCGTGTTCAGCCTCAACATCTGGCCCGGCGGAACAGTTCGGTTCCTCAAGACCGCGATGGCCCTGCTCGGGTTGCCCGGTGCGCACACGCGGCCACCGTTCGCCGCGCTCGAACCCGACAAGGTCGAGATCGTTCGGGCCTCGATGCAGGCGGTCGACCTGCCCGAGTGGCGCGGCCGGCTCGACTGAGCGTTCGGCCCCGCGGCACGCGCTCAGGCCACGGCGCGTGCCGGGCCGACCGGCCATGTCGAGCACGCCGAGGCAAGCGCGTCGATGAGCAGATCGACATGGGGTGCGCGCGGCGTGTCGAGGTGATCCGACCAGTTCTTCGCGTCGCGGTTCCATCGAATGGTCGGCGGGAGCTCGATCTGCACACCGCCGCGCGACGGGCGATTGACCGGGTTGTCCGGATGTAATCCCCGTAATCCTTCGGGGATTTCCGCCAGCCGGTCGAGCACGTCGTACACGTCGGGTAGACCGTCGCGAAGGTGCGCCGCGACGTGGCCGGCAAGCGCCCGGTTCCTACCCCCGAGCAGGAGCTGGTGGAAGCGATCGTCGCGGCCGTAGCCGTGCACTGCGACGACCACGTCGACATGCCCGAGGAACGACGCCAACATGACCGAATGGGCCGGGTCGAACATGGCCGACGGCACGTGGTGTCGCAGCGGCGCGGCTTGAATGACGGCGTAGCACGATGCACCCGCGCGCGTTGCGGCCTCGCGCGCGACGACATCGGTGACCCGCTCGAGGTTTCCCCCGTGGATCGCCATGAAGCCGAATCGCCCGCGGAGCTCACAGATCTCCTCGACCTCGGGTCGCCCGAGCAACTCGCGCAGCATCCGGGCACGCTACCGGGCACCGCTCGGCTCCCGACGACCCACGGGCCGGCAGTGTGTTCAGCTCGCAGGCGGCGTGTACTTCACAGATTTGCTCGCGGCGTCGTCGACCTCGGCAGGCGTCAACAAGACGGTGGTCCTGGCCGACACACCGCCACCAGCGGTCACTGCGAGCGCCAAAGCAGCCGCCGCGGTGTTGTCGGGGAAGTCGGCAATGATGAAGATATCGGTGCCGCCGAAGGCGTAGTAGAACGCGTCGAGCTTGCCGCCCACGCTCTTGGCCGCCGCTTGCGCGGCCGCCTTGCGCGCGGTGCCGCCTTGGGCGAGCAGGCCGCGCACACCATCGAGTGTGTAGTTGACCTCGAGCAGATATTTGGGCATGGAAACCTCCGAGATTGCAGGGACGGTTCCGACAGTAGACCGTCGCGGAGCGGCTCGCCGCGGCCTACCGCGATCGGGACGTAGGGCTGGCGTGGCACGCGTTCGCCATCGCGACGATCACCTACGTCGTGGCCGCCATGCCGGCGATGTTCTTCGTCACGGGAAGCCTGCTCGCCAAGTCCTCCGAACGTCGACCGCTACGCACCGTGCGTTCACCGTGCCGATCGTTGCCGTCTTCGCGCTCGACATCGTCGACCGGCATCCGACGTGGACCTTCGCGTGGGCCCCGCGGTTGCTCTGGCAGATGCGCGATTTCGCGCTGTACGGCATCTTCGTGATGGCGGGCTTCGTGCATGGTCAGGGCGGGCTCAGTCGTATACGCCGGAGGCAACGGCTGACCATCGCAGCAACCGCCGCGTCCGTCATTCACCGCCGCGGCACCGACCTTTGCCAACGTTCCGGACACTGCGTCGTTCGCGTGGACGAACACCTCCGAGTCCGGCCCGACCAGTGCAACTGCGCCGCTCGCCGCCGACCGCGCGCGTACGATGAGTTGCTCCGCTCGGAACTCTTCGAGCCGCTCGGGCTTCTTCACACGTCGCACCGAAAATCGGGCCCGGGAGATCCGAATCTGACTCGTGCCGACCGCGCGGCCCCTCTCGGGGTTATGTCGATGTCATCGGCGACCTGGTCGGTGCTTCGGACCGCACACGGCGGTAGAGCCGGGTGAACGCGTAGGCCGCGCCGAGCAACGACAGGCCGACGACCAAGAGGGTGGCCTCGGTGCCGATCGCGTCGGCAAGATAGAAGATCGCCAGTTGCGGCGCCCACTGGAACAGCCCGGCCGCTCCAACGAGCAGCACCAGGAGATCGGCTCGCCATACCCCGACTGCGATCAACAACAACGCGGACCCGAGACCCAACCACAATGCCAAATCCCCGAGCACATGCGCCGGCGCATCGGCGCGAACGACCTGGGCACCGATCAGCAGCGTCGCAGGGCCGATGAGTCGTGCCACCTCAGACGGCGTGAACCGCTCACGCACCCCGAGTATCGTCCAAACTGTCCCGAAAGCCCAGACCGCGAGTCCCCAGACGATGGTGGAGAAGCCTCGGTCTCTGCCTACCCCGAGCGCATCCACGCCCCCGAGCACGGTCACCAGCGACGCTGCGAAGAAGGCCAACTGCTGAAGCGGTAACCGGCGCAGCGCGTACTCGCTGCCCGCCCAGACCGTCACGATGCCGCCGACGAAGAGCAGCCCTCCACGCGCGGGCGGGTCGCCGAGATACATCGCGTCGACGAAGACGACGATGATCGCGCTGGCCAAGGCCCCGACCGACAACACCCACATGGCACTGCCCACGCGCACGAACGCGGGATCGGGTTTCGCGCCGATCCACCAGCCGAACGCCGCCGCGCCGAACGCCGGCACCGCGAACGTTGCGATCCGGAAACCGACCGCGAGACCGTCCCACCGCTGACCGATCAGCAACGCGATCGCGGTGATCACGAGCGCGGAACCCACATATCCGACCGCCTCCGCGGCCAGAGGAATACGACCGTGCGATCGTGTCTTCGCCTGTTCGTATCGAAGGATCGGCTCGACCTCGTCATCGCGGATCAACCCCGCCTGCCGCCACTCGTCAAGTGCGCGCGCGAGCTTGTCGCCATGGGTGGCACCTGATGACGGCACGGCGACGAAGGTTGGAACACGAACCACGCTGCGAACATTGCGGCCCGGCTGCAACGAAGTACAGAGTCAGAAGGCCTGTTCTCGAACCGAGTCTGCATGGCGCGCCGTGCGCGTCAGCGCGCTTCATGGCGATGACCTACCATCGACCACATGCGCCAACGAACCACCGTCCTGCTGGCCGGCATCGCAGCCCTGATGATGACCGGCGGGTGCGGCAGCGACTCGTCGACGGCGAAGCAACCGTCCGTCACCACCACGGCTGCCGTCAAGTCCACCCCCACCGTCGCGCCCACCACCGCCACGGCCGGTGTGCCCACGACCACCGCTGCCGGCGCGCCCGCGACCACCGCCACGATCAGTCCGAAGGGCCTCACGTGGGTGCCGGCGACGGTGACGATCAAAGTGGGCGGGTCGGTGACCTTTGCCAACCCCGAGGGTTTCCAACACACCGTCGCCTCCGATGCTGCGGGCGCGTTCGCCGGATCCGACCGTGCAACGTTCTCCAAGGTCGGGGCAACCCATACCGTGACGTTCTCGAAGGCGGGGGTCTACGCCTTTCACTGTGAGCTCCACGGCAGTGTCGGCGGAGCTGGCATGTCGGGTTCAGTGACGGTCGTGTAGTCGCCGGCGCCGGTGCTATCGGTGGTCCGACGGCCGGTCATCTCCAGTTAACGTGGCACAAGGTTCGACAAGAACTCGTCGAGCGCCGTCACGTTGACCCCGTTCACGTCGATGTTGTGCGCCTGATTGTCGACCAGGTCGACCCACACCGCCTGCGGGCCGATCATCGAGGCCCAGAGCGCTGACAACGCGAGCACGTTCACGTCGGGCGGCACCAGGGTGTCGTGCAGACCGCCGGCGATGTAGAGCGGTGGCGCCGCCGCGGTCACGTGGGTCGACGGCGAAGCATCGGCGAGCGTCGCCGCATCACAGTTGCGCGAGCAGCCGATGAGGCGCTCGAGAAGGGCCGGCCCCCAGTCGTGTTCGAGCAGCGAGGCGATGTCGGCCGGCGCGCCGAGCGAGACGACGCCCGCGACCTTTGGGTCGATGGCCCGGAGCTCGGGCGGCAGGTCGGCCGCGGGAAGGTGGCCGGGGGCGACGGCAGCGAACCGCGCGAGACGACCACCCGCCGCCGCCGCGTCGCAACGCTACGCGGGCTTCACCAAGAACGTCATCACCCCGACGTATCTGATCGTGATCAACGTGCTTCCGCCCGAGCAGATGTTCACGCCCGACGAGATCGAAGCGCTTCACCCGGTGGAGGGCGAAATGGCGTTGCGCGGATCGTCAGGGCCCATCGGGGCGAGCAAGCCGCCACGTCGAAGCGCACATCTACTCACGCCTCACCGGTCGACCGCTGAGCGAGGCGACGCCGTCGATCAAGCTCACCGATCACGTGACCGGGCGCGGTCACGCAACTCGAACCCACCCTCATGCAGGACCTCATCGTCGGCGCCGCCGATCAGCACTTCGGCAACAACGTGGTCGTCGAGTCGCACCATGACTTCACCATCCAGGTCGACATCGGCGACGAGCGGGCATCGGTCGCGGCACGGTTGGACTGACATGAGCCTGCAACAATCGCAGAGCGCCTACATGCTCAGCGACGCGCACGACCGCGCTGCTTTCGAAGGCGCACGCCATGAGTTCGAGGACGCGCTCGCCATCATTCGCGCGGGCGAGACCGACCCCGCGCACCGCGCGCTCATCGAGAAGATCGCCACCGGTTACCAGACATTCCTCGCCATCGACCAGTTGATCCTGGACGCGGTGCAGCACGGCGAGACCGCCCTCTCGGCCAATCTGGCGACCGGCGCCGAACAACTCGACGCGGCGTTCACGAATGCCGACGCAGAGTCACTGTCGATGCTCGAACAGCGAGATGCAGCGACCGCGGTCAAACGCTTCGCGGCAACGACACGAGCCGCGCGGCGCGCCGCGTGGGTGTTGGGGGCAATCGGTGCGCTCTCAGTGATCGTGCTCAGCGCGGTCATCACGCGTGCGATCCGCAATCCGCTCACCCAGGTGCAGGAGGCCGCAGTTCACGGCAAGCTTCGGCGTGGTCGAGTCCTCGCGGGGCACGACGCTCGAAGAACTGATCCGCCTTGCCGACTCGGCGCTCTACGCCGCGAAGGACCAGGGACGCAACCGCGTGATCGTGAGCGACGGCAGCAACTCTCGGGCCAACCCGTCGTCCGAGCTCACCTCGGTGAGCAACGTGTTCGGAGCCGCACCGAACGTGGGCCGCGCGTCGGGTCTCTTCGGACGCTCCGACCGGCACACCGGCTTCGCCGCGATTGCCGCCTACGACGACCCGCTCGATCCCTGAGCCCGATCGCTCGAACGACGGGCGCGGGCGGCTGTCGCCCACCGTGAACTCGAACAGGTCGACCCTTCGGGCCCAGCGACGTCGGGGCCGGCTGCCGCGCCGAACGGTAGGCGATTCACTGCAGATCTTGTGCACGGGCACGACGAGCGACGCGGCCCGTGCACAAGATCGGTGCTGTGGTCAGGAAAGGTCGGCGCAGGCGATGCGCGCTCCACTGGTCGGTTCGTGTACCACGATCGAACGCGCATTGGTGAGCGTCGGGCTGGCTGTGCGCGCCGCCCACGGGAACGAGCCGTCGCCGTGCGCCACCCCGCCGTTGTTGGGCACGAGCCCACCAAGCGGGTTTGCGGTGCTCGACAGCCAGAGCTCGTTCGGTGGCACGGCGCCTATTGGCGCGTTCCGGTAGTGGCCCCCACCACCACTCGCGCAGGTTCCGTTGTGCAGGTGCGATCCGTAGGTCTTGAGTACGTCGAGCCCGGCGACGTTCACCTTCGCCGTCGACGTGCTCGCGCCGATCGTCAGCTTCGCCGAGCCCGAAATGATGTAGCCCAGAATCGCCCCGGCCGCGGTCTCCCGGAAGGTCCCGTGCAGGCTCTGGTTACCGGCCGCCGCAACCGGCGACGCCGTCGAAACCAGGAGGCCGACAAGGCCCAACCCGGTACACGCGACGACCCTGCGCCAATGAGATGTTGTCATGCTCGATCTCCCCTGTATCCGGACGCCGGACAGCGCCCTCACCCCACAGACGTATGAGACACGTGCCCGGGTGACAATCATCATATGCCATTTCAGCGCTCACGACCGTCAACCGCGCCCCGAGGCAGGCTCGTGCCGGACGCTGGGGTGTCAGTCGTGGTGCGCCCAGAGGATCAGCGGCGCGTCGGTGCCGACCTCGTAATGGAAGAGGGCCTCGATCTCGTGGATCGATCCGTCGGCGATGCGAAACCGTTCGGCGAGGTGCACAGTGGTGGGTTCGCCGCTTCCTCGCGGGTAGGTGCGCCCCACCGGCGCTGGGTCATCGGTCGCGGGCAGCTGGAGCTGCGCGAAGGCGACGACTTCGCCCCGCAGTTCGTCGACGACGAACCGGGTGTTGCGGCGCCCGCGCATCTCGGGCATGCGCGTCAGGCTGTCACGCAGCTCGGTCGCGCTCGATGCGGTGACACGGCCCTGTTCGGTGCGACGACAGTCGGGCGCGAACGGCACACCCGACCCGTCACGTGTCACGATGCCGTCGAGATAGAGGCTTGCCGTTGCGATCAACTCTGCACGAGTCATGCGAGGTCCTC
>JANMVY010000146.1:0-2278 GCA_031393535.1 Actinomycetes bacterium
GACCACGAGATCGTCACGATCATCACCGGGCAGGAATCGATCCCCGAGGACACCGCCGCGATCGAGGCGTGGCTCGAGGGTGCGCACCCCGACGTCGATGTCGAGGTGCACCACGGCGGCCAGCCCCTCTACGCATACTTCTTCGGCGTGGAGTGACCGTGGCACCCGGCGATCCGTTGACTCTCGCCGACTTCAAGCAGATCGAGATCACGCGGTTGAAGGACGTCGGCGCGAAGCGGCAGAAGTCGTTCGCCGCGGTCGGCATCGAGAACGTGCTCGACCTGTTGATGTACTACCCGCGGCGCTACATCGACCGCACGAACGAGTCGTCGATCAAGGACCTCGTGCCGGGCGACGAGGCGATGGTCCTGGCGCGCGTCGAGAGCATCTCGAGTCGCAAGACCAAGAACCGGCGCACGCTCACCACGGTCGTCGTGCGCGATCGCACCGCCCAGCTCACCTGCACGTTCTTCAACCAGCCTTGGCGTGAACGTGAACTCCAACCGGGCATCGAAGCCGTCTTCTTCGGGAAGGTCGACATCTTCCGGAACGCGAAGCAGATGACGAACCCGGTCGTCGACCTCGTCGGGAACGAGACCGGCATGATCGTGCCGGTGTACCCACAGTCGGAGAAGGCAGGCGTGGTCACCAGAGAGATCCGCAATGCGGTCAAGACCGCATTGCGCAGAGCCACCGAGGAGACCGAACGACCCGACGGCACCGTCGCGCTCCCGCGGGGCATCGCTGATCCGGTCCCCACACGAATCCGCGAGCGGTACCGGTTGGTGGGGCGGAGCGCGGCGCTCCTCGGTATCCACGTACCCGAGTCGATGGCGCAGATGATCGAGGCGCGCAAGCGGCTCGTGTTCGACGAACTGCTCCGCGTGCAGTTGGCACTCGTGTTGCGCAAGCGTGCGATCGAGCAGGTGTCGAAAGGAATCGAGCACAAGGTGCACGGTGATCTCGTGCGACGCTTCCACGACAGTCTGCCGTTCCCGCTCACCGGTGCACAGCAAAAAGCCATCGCCGAGATCGACGCCGACCTCGCGCGACCGGTGCCGATGCACCGGCTACTGCAAGGCGATGTCGGCTCGGGCAAGACGCTGGTCGCCGTCAACGCGCTCCTCGCCGCGGTGCAGGGTGGTCATCAGGGTGCGCTCATGGCACCCACCGAGGTACTCGCCGAACAACACCACATGAGCATCCGGGCGCTCGTCGAATCGCTCATCGTGCCCGACGCCTCGACGTTGCTGGGTGAACGACCGGTGCGCGTCGAACTGCTCACCAACCGCACCACCCAAGCCGAGCGAAAGCGCCTCGCCGCCGATCTGGTCAGCGGCGCAGTCGATCTGGTCGTGGGCACCCACGCGCTCATTCAAGAGGGTGTCGCGTTCCGGTCGCTCGCCTTGGTTGTCATCGACGAACAGCACCGATTCGGGGTCGAGCAGCGCGCGGCGCTCCGCGACAAGAGCGCGGGCGACGCAGTGCCCGACGTGTTGGTCATGACGGCAACGCCGATTCCGCGTACCGCGGCCATGACCGTCTATGGCGATCTCGACGTGTCGGTGCTCGACGAGCTGCCGCCGGGTCGAACACCGATCGAGACGCAGTGGGCGCGCTCGGACCACGACGAAGCTGCGGTGTGGCAGTTGGTGCAGCGCGAAGTCGCGGCCGGTCGCCAGGCGTACGTCGTGTGTCCGCTCATCGACGAGAGCGAGACGCTCGAGGTGCGCAGCGCGCAAGAGACCTACGAGAAGCTCGCGCAAGGCGAGCTCGCGTCGCTGCGCCTCGGTCTCCTGCACGGTCGAATGACCTCGGCCGAGAAGGAACAGACGATGCGAGCCTTCCGTGCGTGCGAGCTCGATGTGCTCGTCGCGACCACCGTCATCGAGGTGGGCGTCGATGTACCGAACGCGACCGTCATGGTCGTCCTCGACGCCGCGCGGTTCGGCATCGCCCAGCTGCATCAGCTGCGTGGTCGTGTCGGCCGCGGCTCGCACATTTCGTACTGCCGGCTGGTTGGCGAGGCGAACACGCCTGACGGCGAGGCCCGGCTCGAGGCGCTGGTGCGCAGCACTGATGGTTTCGAGTTGGCCGAGATCGATCTCGATCTGCGGGGCGAGGGAACCATCATGGGCGAGCGTCAGAAGGGCCGCAACGATCTGCGGCTCGCGTCGTTGCGGCGCGACCGCGATTGGGTCGAACGAGCACGTGCGGTCGCGTTCGAGCTTGTCGACTCCGACCCCGGGCTCGCGCATCACCGCGCGATGCGCGACGA